>JBMYXX010000188.1:0-6229 GCA_049608805.1 Flavobacteriales bacterium
ATCTAATGTTACAACTGAATCACATCCAGCTTGGTTGGTCAATGTAACCTGAGCCAAGTTGTTATCTGATGTGTAAGTAGTTCCGTTGATCCACTCATAGCTTCCACAAGCAGTGATCACATCTGTCGTAGCCTCGGGTTGACTGATAGTCAAATCAAGTGTTACCACAGAATCACATCCAGCTTGGTTTGTTAGCGTTACCTGTGCCGAGTTGTTGTCTGATGTGTAAGTAGTTCCATTGATCCACTGGTAGCTACCGCAAGCAGTAATGACATCTGTTGCGGTTTCTGGTGCACATTCGAAGTATTTTACTACGTAAGCATCTCTTCCGCCATTAGAGGTCAGATTGGTAACTCCGCTACCGTCTTCAAAATCAACTGTTCCTGAAAAGAACCCTGCGATTACTAGCGCTCCTGCAGCATTGTGGTCAAGTGCAATACCGTAATCATCGCCCGTTCCTCCAATGGTTTTTGCCCAAACGTAATTTCCATCAGTATCTAACTTCTGCACGAAGATTTCTCGGTTGCCAGCAGAAGTTCGATTATCTGTTCCAGCGCCTGGGTCAAAATCAGCTGCTACTCTAAAGTAACCCGTTGTGTAACTGTTTCCTGCCGCATCGGTAGCAATCCCTCTTCCAACGTCATCGCTGGTGCCTCCTATTTTTGTTGCCCATTCAAAGTCTCCGCTTGTGTTCAACTTTAAAGTATAGGCATCTGTGCTTCCAGAAGTACTCAACGTAAAAGTGCCGCTACCTGGGTTAAAATCTCCAGATCCTGAAAATGTACCCGTAATTACTGGTTTTTCCAGGTTGTCTAAGGCAATTCCCCATACATCTTCGCTTGAGTTGCCACCAACTTGGCTAGACCATAGGAAATTTCCTGCTTGATTTAGCTTGAGCACAACGACATCGGAACCGTTACCCTGTACGCTATGGCTTGAGTTTGCCAGGTTATTTGAGTCGAAAGCCCAATTGTCGCTGGAAATCGTAGCTGCCAAGTACACGTTTTGGTTAGCATCAACAACTACTGCTTTTCCATGGTCGGTACTGGTACCACCATACCCTCTTGCCCAGATATAGTCTCCGTTAGGACTCAGCTTCTGAATGAAAATGTTTGCGCCTCCATTGTTAGTTAAGACATTTGTACCAGACCCAGGGTTAAAGTCAACGTTATTACGGTAGATTCCTGTAGTGTAGATGTTTCCTGCCGCATCGGTTGTAACATACGATGCTAGGTCTGTATTAAACTGCCCCATACTGGTTGCCCACATATAGTTTCCGTCTGTGTCAAGTTTTACAATAAACGCATCGTCATTTGAACCCGGAATACCGCTTAAACCAACTGCCGTTCGGTTGGCGGTTCCTGGGCCCGGATCAAAATCCATTGTACCTCTAAAACGCCCAACTAGAATTACGTTTCCGCTTGGATCTACGGTTATCTTACTCGGGTATTTAGATTGTGTGTTTTGGAAAGTTGCACCCCAAGCAAAGTCGCCATTGGCATTTAGTTTTTGGATGTATATCTCGCGTTCTGCTCCACTGGCGGAAACTGAGAACGTTCCAGGACCTGGGTCTAAGTCAGTAGTGCCGGTAAACAATCCTGCCGTGTACACATTTCCTGCATCATCAATCGCTATGGAAGCGGCATTGTCTATACCTGTTCCTGTGGCTCCAAACCCTTTTGCCCACTGAATGTCGGCTGATTGTGCTTTTGTGCTAAAAACGCTGCCAACGGCAAGCCCTAGCATTAATAATTGTTTTTTCATTTTGAACTGATTTTAGTTGATTAATTCAGTTCGAAAGTCTCAGAAAGGGAAGGCTAGACCTATAGCCAATTCATAAACCGTTTTTCTCAGTTCATAAACCGTAAAGTGGTGTTTAAACTAGGTCTTTTGGGAACGAAATAATAACCTGATGGCCCACTACTTTACCAGCTTCTAACAAGTCTCCTTGTTGTAGCTCAATAGGTTGCGAAAGCTTTTGGTTTAGAAGGTCTATTCTGGTTTTAATAGCCTCGGTAGAGAAACCAGTGTGCAGTGTTTTTTGCCGCGCTTTTATGGTAGCTGCGGCTTCTAGGCCAATTCCGTTGTCGGTTATAGTGCAAACCAGTTTATTGGCCGTATCCTCAAATACAATGGTAAGATGCTTATCTCCTTTTTTGTGGAAGAGGCCGTGCTTCATTGCGTTTTCTGCAAAAGGCTGAATAAACATTGCCGGAACCCGCTGTTCATGTAAAACAGCTTCTGGCAATTGGTGCTTTATTTCGGGGGTAAAGCCATCTCCAAAGCGCAGTTTTTCAAGGTCTAAATAAAGTTGAAGCGTTTCAATTTCTTCGTGTAAGGAGATGCACTGTTTTTGAGAGCTCAGCAAAATTTTACGAATCAAATCGCTGAACTTACCAAGGTATTTGTTGGAGCTCCGTACGTCTTTAAGCAAAACTAAGTCTTGAACTGAGTTGAGGGCGTTGAAGATGAAATGCGGATTCATCTGACTTTGCAATGCTTTAAGATTGGAAGCAATCAATTCGTTTTTCTTGCTTTCCTCTAGTTGTTCGTAAGCGGCTGCTAGTTCTACTTTTTGACCTCTAATTGTCTTGAGCTGTTTGTAGATGAAAAATGCTCCAACCGATAAGACAAGAACAATAAATAATGCCGAGTACATAATGGAAGCATTACGTTGTCTGGCACTTCGTTCTAAGGCAATTTCTTGTTCAAATTTCAGGTCATCTATTTCCTTTTGTCTATCGAAATCGTATTTGGCAGATTGACGAAAAAGGTTCTTTTTGTTATCATCCGATAGCACCTTCATTTTTCCATCAATAAAAACCTGGGAGTATTTGAGCGCGCTATCTGGTTGGTTCAGTTTTTCGTAAGCCTGCATCAGGTGTTTAGCAGGAGTCGTGTAAAACCGAAGTTGATTCAACTTCAAGCCAGTTTGGTAAGCTTTTACAGCCCAAGAAAGACTCTTCTCATATTCTTTTAGTTTGTAATAGGAAGAAGATAAACCAAGGTAAGCGTTGCAAGAAAATGTATTCGGTTCTGCATCGCCAAGCTGTTCTAAGATTGTGTTGAAATACACGATGGCACTGTCTATTTGCATTTTATCTAGTGCAATTGTACCGAGCAAGTTGTACGCACCTAGAACCTGTGCTGTGCCTTCTACCTGCTTTGCAAGATTTAACGCTCTTTTAGAACGAACCAGAGCAGAATCGACTTGACCCTGTGCATAAGAAGCATTTGCTAATCCAACGTTAATTCTGGCCTCAACCACTTTACTGTTTGCCGCTTTGGCACAGGCCATTGCTTTGTACCCGTACTCTTCGGCAATTTCATAATTACCAATGTACCTGTGGGAAAAAGCTAAGTTTTCGTAGGCTCCCATCATTCCGACAGAATCGTTGGCAGCAATGCAGATTTCCAGTCCTTTTTGGGCATATTCTAGCCCTTTTACAAAGTCTCCTTTTTCTTCTGCAACGGTTCCTAGAAAACCGTAAATCTGACCAATCCCTTCATCAGACTCTGCTTTCTTAAACAGGTCCAGCGCAATGAGATAGCATTCTTCTTCCTTAACTTGGTTTCCTTTCTGGTTGTATAGCCAACCTTCGTTTCCGTACGTGGATGCTTTAAAATAGAAGTACTTTTTTCTGACCTCTTCGTTGGTCTCATCCTCTAACAATTCGGCACTTCTTTCCCTGATAAACCAATTGTACTTTGGCCAAATATTATCATCCCAACACTCGTCAATTATTTTTCCGAGCTGAGCAATAGCAGCAGTATCGTGCGAAGCGCTGTGATAGCTGTTCAAGTATTTTTCGAGTAAAGCTTTGTCGTAGTCAGATGTTTGTTCTAGGTCGATGGAGTCAACCAGATAGAAACTCTTGTCTGCATAGGTTTGTGCTAGGGTGTTTAGCGCTAGTATGAGAAAGAGGAATGTTAGTCTTATGGAATTCAAATTATAATCTAATTGAGGAGATGTGTTGTTCGAAAGCGGATTTTCTATCTCTCGCAATGCGAACGGCTGTGCCATTTTCAAAATGTACGTAACCTTCAGCTTTTGAGTATGTACTTATTGCGTTTATGTTGATAATGCTAGACCGATGTATTCGAAAAAACTCGGGTCGGTTTTCGAGTAGGCTTTCGAAGTACTTTATTTTCTTGCTTACCAAGAGTTTAGAGCCATCGGAAATGCAAACATTTGTATAAGCACCATCTGCTTCTAAAAGTTCAATTCGTTGTACATCAATAAACACCAAACCATCCGAAATTGGCAAGGCAATTCTGTTTATTTGTTGGCTCTCCAAGTTGGCTTTCAGTGTTTCTACTCGTTCTAAAACGGTGTCTTTTTCCAATCGAACTTTGAGTTTGTCAACCGCAGACTCTAATTTTTCTATTTGTATTGGTTTGAGGAGGTAGTCAACGGCAGAAACCTCAAATGCCTGTATGGCATACTCGCTGTAACCGGTAGCAAAAATGATTTCAAAATCGGGTTTGTCGAAAAACTGCAATAAGTCAAACCCGTTGTATTCAGGCATTTCAATGTCGCTGAACACCACATCGGGTTTATACTTATTTATTGCCAAAACGGCTTCCGGCACGCTGCTGCAAACTGCCGCCACCGAAACATCTGGACAATACTCTTCAATCAAACTATTGAGAACCCGGCTCGCACGTTCTTCATCATCGATAATAACCGCTTTTATCATAGCTCAAAAGAAACAACCAACATTGGAAATTGGAAGAGCTAGTTCATAAATGGTACTGAATTGGTAATGAGTCGTACTTAATTCCTCACTTACCGTTACTTCCTCTGGACAAAAAGCTCCTTACTGGATACGTGAAGTTGGTGGGTTTTTGACGAAAGACAAACGGAGCCGGGTAGTATTTCGGTAACTATTCCATTGATTTCTCCTAATACGGAATAACCACGTTTGGTAGAACTGATTAAAAGTGTTTCGTTTTCTCTGCTTAACGAGAAAACCGTTAAATCGTTTTCATTTGGCTCTATTCCATTACGCATGAAATGCTGAACTGAGCATTTCAGATCAAACTCTTGAATATGGTGTGTTTCAGTTTCTGAAGCCGCAAAATTTCCATGCGGAATATGAACTGAAGCTGGCGGTAACCGAAACCTTTGGATGGAAGATTCCGCAGTAGCCAACTTCCAAGGGGCAAGAGCAATTCCGGCCCCTGTTAAACTCATATTTCGTATGAAATCTTTACGCTTCATGTGGTGTTATTATATCGTCATTGCGAAGGAGGAACGACTGAAGCAATCTCATTCTGCAGATTGCCACGCTCGTCCCTCGCTCGCAATGACGGATTCTTGTGTTTGCTACGAGTCGAACTCTTCAATCAATACGCCCATTTTACCCATTTGGTAATCGCGTAGCGCTTCCATGATTTGGGTTTGGTTATTCATTACAAACGGGCCATAAGTTGCGAGAGGTTCGTTAATTGGCGCACCTGCTAGCAAAATAGCTCTCGTGTTTTCTAAACCTTCGAAGGAAAAGCTTTTACCATCGTTCTTGAACCAAACGAGGTCTTTGCCACCAGCGTGTCGTTGCCCGTTAATTTCTGCTTTGCCATCTAATAAATAGAACAACGCATTAAAGTTTTCTGGAAGTGGAACTTCCATTTTCCCGTCTTTTTCAATGTCAAATCGCATGACCAACATTGGCGTCATTAATTCTATTGGACCAGTTTTTCCAAGCGTTTCACCAGCAACAACACCAGCTTTCACTTTTCCATCTTTGGATGTAATGGTTGGGGTGTCTTCGGCTGTCAGCGGTTGATACTTGGCGGGCTCCATTTTTCGAGAAGCAGGCGTGTTTGCCCAAAATTGAATTAGTTCAAAATCGCCACCATTTTCGGCTAAATCTTTGGGAGGGCGCTCGCTGTGGATGATGCCTTTTCCGCTATTCATCCATTGTGCACCTCCAGCTTTTATCAGGCTTGTAGTTCCAAGGGAATCTCGGTGGTTAACAGCACCTTTAAATATGAGTGAAACAGGAGAAAAACCTCGGTGCGGATGTGGTCCTACACCGGCTTCTTTTTCTTTTTGTCCGCCTGGCATTACGCTTGCCCAATGATGTATGAGTAAGAATGGATCTATCTGCTCAACGCCATTTACTGGTAACGATTGGTCTAAGATTATCCCGCCCATGTTTACTTTTTGAGCAGGAATTATTTTCTGGATTGAACGTGTCATGATTTAAAATTAATGTTTAAACAT
>JBMYXX010000189.1:0-6197 GCA_049608805.1 Flavobacteriales bacterium
GCTTTTGCGCTCTCGCTGATTTACAACATCATTGGCGTTTCCGTGGCTGTTCAGGGTTTGCTTTCTCCTGTTATTGCGGCTATTCTTATGCCGTTAAGCTCCGTTTCAATTGTGCTTTTTACAACGGTGAGTTCGGCTGTTTTGGTAAAAGCAAGCTTGAAGTAAAAACTTGTTTATGGTTCATAGAGCAGGATTAAAGTAGGGCTGGAGCTATCAAGACCCTCCTGCACGTTAAGGGTTACTCCGCTTTCTCGACAGCTATCGGGAAGACTTACCCGAATTCTGTGATGAGATAAAGGAGTAGAAGGATGAGCAAGATGACGAGAAATGCTTTGCGCGATTTGTAGAGTGGCCGTTTGTAAAGTGGCTTGGTCATGCGCTGGTAATTGTGCGTGAGTTTGCCAAAATCCTTGTACTTGCTCATCTCCTCCTGGGAGGGAACATCGTTGAAGGATTCCTTCTTTTCTTGGTCGGTATTTGCGTGGTAACGCGTCATTCAGATTTGCCGAAGTTGGTCATTATTGTTCGTAATTGCTTGAGAACGCGGTAGGTTCTAACCTTGGCGTTGTCTGGAGATATATCCAAAATTTCTGCCATTTCTTTAAACGACCTTCCTTCAAAGAAACGTAGCTCGATGTAGGAGGCGGCTTCAGCGTCTAGCTGATTGAGACCTGAAAGAAGGGCTTCAAGGTCTCGCTCTTTGCTCTGCTTTTCGTCTAACTCTTCGTACACCGAAATGAGGTCTGCTTCGTTTAGCGGAACAGACGTGTTTTTGTTTGTCCTGCGGTGATATTGGCGTACTTCGTTGAGTGCAATTCTGATGAGCCATGCGGAAAATGGAGCGCCCGTTATCTTGTATTTCGGGAGCGAATTCATGGCTTTCATGAATACGATTGAAGCCAATTCTCCGGTTAACGCTTGGTTTCTGGTTCGCTTAAAAATGAATCCAAAAACGGTATTGAAATGCGCATCGTAAAGCGGGCCAAAGGCGTTTACATCCTTCTGCGCCAAACGAATTAGCTTTTCTTCTTGCTCTTGGGTTAACATTGGTTGGGAACTACCCTAAAACTCACACAATCAACTTTTAGTGTATCTATGTTGACCGAAAGATGCATCAGTTAATTGAAATTATTGGAAATCGTTGCTCTGTAAACCAGGAGCTGAGCGATGCTATAAAAGCTCGTTTTGAACGGGTGGAATACAAAGCTGGAGAACAGATTAACGATGGAAATTCGGTGATGCGGTATTTGTATTTCTTAGAGTCTGGAACCGTTAGGACGTACTACTATCACGATGGAAAAGATGTGACCTCCTGGTTTTATTTGGATAATACATTCTTTACTTCATGGTACAGTTTTTTGCAACAAAGTGGGTTTTCTGAGCCTACAGAAGCATTACAAGATTGTGTTGTATACCGTATTTCTAAATCAGATTTAGACTCGCTGTATACCGAATTCCGAGAATTTGAAACGTTTGGAAGAAAGCTAATTGAAGAGAGTATTTCCTTCATCGATTACTTTTATAAAGGCCATGGGTTTTCTTCTGCAAAGGAGAAATACGATATTCTTCTTTCGGTCTATCCAGACATCACCCAAAGAACAAAACTTGGGCATATTGCTTCTTACTTGGGCATTTCTCAAGAGACTTTAAGCCGAATAAGAAGCAAGAAATAAAAAGGCCAAACAATTCTGTCTGGCCTTTCTGTTCAATCAAAAAATAGGAAATCAGTCTTCGAGATAACCGTCATTTGCCCATTCCTGTATCAACGCACGGTCAGCCGCAGATATCAAGCCAGAAGGCGGCATCGGGCCATCAGCATCATTTATTCGTGTTATAACATTTCCGTTCTGCGTGGCATCCTTAACCTGATTAAAGGTTTCAAGGGCAAACCCGGCACTAGGTACTGTGCCACCATGGCAAGTTATGCAGTAGTTGTTTGTGATTGCCGCAATGTGACCATTGTACGTTATCGTATCCGGCAATGGCGGATTAACATAGATGGTATCGTAAATGGTGTCGATTATTGGGTTCTCACATTCTTCGCATACATCGCAACCCGAAAAGAATGCAGAAGCCAACAGAACTAAGATGAATGATATCGGTGCTAAGCTTTTCATGACCTTAGTTTTGAACGTTAATGTTTTGAATTGAAATTGATTGTTGTTGCAAAGGAGACACAGTAATCTGCTGACTAGGGTGTGTAATGTCTCCTGGTCCTGGCGCATAATCACCATTATGGTCTGCAATAACTGTTACATACATATCACCCGGGTGCAGGTATGTGAACATAAATTCTGTTCCTCCAGCAGTAATATCTGGGAACAAGGTGACAGAATCGAAACTGTTCCAATTGAAGAACCCAAATGCTCCTGTCAGAGGCTCGTCAGAAATGTAAATGAATAACTGGTCTCCAGATATTTGAGGATTCTGTTCAATATTCACCTGCAAATACGCTAACCTCGGATAATCCGTAATAACCACTGGGTCGCCAGACAACGCGGCAAGCGTAAACACATCATCCGTAGGCGCGCCTTGCGACAGGAAGCTTGCTGTTACAGCAGAATCGTTACCAGGAACGACATAGAGGTTGCTTTCATTAAATCCACTCGAAAAGTCAAATTCCACATTATTCTGCGGAAACCCTGTGGCCGCGGCCGCATCTTGCGCCAAGTGTGGATTTTCCTTTTTCGCACGATAAGTCATATGTCGAGTAGGCATGGCGTTTTCGCCCAGCCTGCTTGTGTACACGTTTAGATAAAGGCTATCTCCAGTAAATCGGTACTCTTTATACATAACGGCATCCCCACCATAGGCATCCACAAAACGGTAGTAATCCCCGTTTCCATCAGAGCGCACACTGTCCATAACGAAGTAGCTTGTGCGATATATTCCGCTCAGCAACCCGCCATTTCTTACCATAATCGTACGTTTTCCTTTGAACTCCGAAACGAAGTAAGAATTGAAAAGATTTCCGAAACTACCTCCTTCATAAATGCCAAACAGATGTGAAGGCGAAATGGCTCTGAAGTCATACCCGAACCATTCCCAATCCCAAGCCATTACCTGGTTGGCTCCTATCCAATGGCCTTGCATTTTGTCTAGGAATTGAAAGCCTAATGAGTTTGACATGATATCGATTGGGTTTACCTCACTTGTTGTACCCTGTAACGTGTCATCCGGAAACGGAACTTCAACGGTTATTCTTACGGTATCTCTACAATCGTCATGCGGACACCAAACGTCCTTTTTACAACTCGAAAAAATTGCTGTGCCCATTAGAAAGAGCACCACTATTGCTGAACTAATTCTCATTCTCTATTCTTTTATTCGTGTCCAAATTTCTGTTCTTGTTTGCTTTCCGATTTTTTGGCCAATGGCCAACGTATCGTCATGCCTTATCTTAATGGCCCACATCTGTGGGTTGGTGTTGTCAGACGTTTTTGTCGCCCCTGACACAGCATCTACATAAACTCCTTCTTCTTTTAACAAATGCGAGAAAATGAACTTTCTGTCTGAATCAGATTTCTCGAAAATCGTTGTCCCATCATTGTAATACAGCACCTCTCCTCTCACGCTATCATTCTCCAAGTGAATTTTATACTTGGCGCTATAGAATTCAGAGTTGGTTCTCCATTCTCCGATCATTCTCGAATCCACCTCATTACAACAAGGGAAAAAGCCGCACAACAGAAAGAAAAACACTAATCTCAAATTCACAAAAACAAAGATAGTCTGCGAAATTCACGTAATCTTTTGACCTAGGTCAAAAAGTACATGGTTCGATTTTGACTCAGGTCAAATTTTTGAGGCTACAACTCAAATACATTTACATCTATAAATGACGATAACCATGAAGCACTGGAAAAACATAGCTGGGTTTGCCCTGATAATTGCAATATTAGTTCTGCAACTAGATTGGCTCTGGGGGTTTCTCTTTCTAATATGGTTTGCCCAAGGTGTTTTTTATGGGGAGACTTTCATGATTGAGTCTGTGAAAAGAGAAGACGGTCCAATCATTTTTTGGTCCATTCTACTTCTTTGGCTTGCAATGGCAGGGTATTGTTTTCTCGCAGTCTTGTACCCAAATTATTAAACGATGAACAGAGTTCCAGTATTACCCAAAGAAGCATACACCAGCCAAGAGTGGTTCAAAAAAGAGCAAAAAGAAATCTTTTCTAAAACGTGGCAATTTGCAGGTTTTGTGGAAGATGTTAAGGAGCCCGGAGACCTTATTATGGTTCAATCTGGGTTGTACAACCTGATTCTCACAATGACCAACTCCAGGGAATTGAGAGTGTTTCATAACATGTGTCGCCATCGCGGAACGCAACTTTTAAGAACGGTTGGGAAGAGAAAAAAGGTGTTTACCTGTCCGTACCACGATTGGTCTTACAGTTTAGAGGGCGAACTCATCTCGGTTCCTGAAGAGAAAACCGAGTTCCCCAATCTCGACAAAAAGAAATTCTGCCTACACCAAGGATCAGTAGGTATCTGGCGAGGCATGCTTTTCGTACATCCGAAAAAAGATTCTGAACCGATTGAAGATTGGTTTGGAAAGGTTAACCAACACCTTGGGCCGCACAACCCAGATACATTGGTGGAATATCCTGACACAAACTCAGAAACCATGATAAATGCCAATTGGAAAATTGTGGTTGAGAATTTCGTTGATGTGTACCACTTGTCACACTTGCATTCCAACACTCTTAATATGTACGACCACAAGAATCAAGAATCTGGTTTTGTGGGTCCTCATTTCTGGTTTGAAGAACCTTTAATGCCGCAGTATGAAGAGAATTTGAGCAAGATCTCTCCTGTGAAACAAATCCTAGAAACAGTTGGGACAGAACTTAAAGCTCATGCTCCTTTTCTATTTCCAAACTTGGGGTTAACCGAAACAGAGACGATTTGGTCAATCTTTCATGTGATTCCAATAAGCGCCAAAAAAACTAAAGTGATTACCAGAACCAAATTTACCGAAATGAGCAATTGGGAATTCACAAAGCAGTCTGCTAAATCCGCAATGAATTGGTCTTCCGTTATGGGTTGGAAACCGAAATACGGAGAGGCCCACTCAGATGAAGACCCTATGACTTCTGGCGATATTATGGCAGAAGATATCTACGCTTGCGAACAGCTTCAAGCCGCTATGGAATCTCCGAATTTTGAAGTTGGTGTAACCGCCAAGAACCTCGAGAAAAGCATCATAGAATTTCAAACGATTGTGCAGGAGTACATGACGAATTCCTAAAACTCAAACTTCAGTTTAGAAACACTCTTTCTTCCGATACCGCTTTTCTTGCGGCCATCAATGTTTAGGTTCACCAAATTGGTTTGGTCATCAAACTCAGAAAGCATAAGTTTATTCACGACTTCCAGCTTCCTCACATTTCCAACTTTTTCAATTTCGAGATAGCACCAAGTGGCATCTAACTGTGCTTCTTTTCCCAAATATTTGAATGCCGCTTCCTTTCCGTTTACGGTAAAAGCCACATGCTTTTTGAGGTAGCTCTCCAGATGTTCATTTGCGGAAGGTGGTTCGGATTGCGTTCCCAATTCCATTTTTGGAGCTCCTGCATTTTCTAGTGCAACACACAGGTCGTCAGTAAAAAGCCTAACCGTGATTTGCAGGGTCTTGCTCTTGGCGTTGTGGTCTATCTGCATTACAGAAGAGTGAAACTCGTGAAGTGGCGCTAAAAACAACGCTATGGAAAGGGCAAGAATCTTCATCTATTCGACCGACTGAATATCATACACCGTACCATTCATGTTCACTTTTTCCCCAGCGCTTTTTCCAAGAAACTGAGCGGCAATTGGCGCCTTGGTTGAAACTACAAAATAGGTCGTTTCTTCAAATTCAACTTTACCCAATCCAGCCGCTAAAAGAAAGGTGGTTTTATTGGTTTGAACCAACGAGCCTAAACCTATTTGGGTATGAACAGCTACGGAATCAATTCGCTCCAATTCAGCAACAATAGTTTGCGCTTCTGCTAATTGCTTGTGAAGTTTTTCTTGCTCCAAATGCATCATAGCTCGACCCGTTTCGTGCTTATCGCCAGCGGTACTTTTGCTTTCTGACGTTGCTGACTCTCGCGTGGCATGAAGCTCATGCTCCAATGCCGCAACTTTGGAATTGGCTAGTTCAATACAATGAGCCAGCAATTTCGATTTCATGACGAATTACTTCCCTTTCTCTG
>JBMYXX010000190.1:0-6177 GCA_049608805.1 Flavobacteriales bacterium
AACGTGATGGAGAAAGTTGGCTTTGAAACCGCGCTTGTCGGCTATAAAAGCGAAGAAACCATCGAGACGGGAACGCCATTTACATACACCACTCGGCTAAAAGCATACACGGGCGTTTTAAGTATTCTGATGTTGGCCATGTTTGCCTTAATTATAACGCGAGCAGAAATTGGCGCTACCGTTTTGAGAACGCCAGGAATGCTTTTTCAAGAAGGCGAAAACAACACAGTTACCAACCTCTACAATTACAAAGTCATCAATAAAACGGCTTTAGATATGTCGCTCGATTTGAGAGTAATTAAAGGCCCGGGCGAAATAAAATTAGTAGGAGAAATTTTGAATCTAGAAGCGCAGGGAAAGGCAGAAGGCGTTCTTTTCATTGCCGTTCCGAAAGATGAACTCACCGAAAGAAAGACTTCAATAACTGTTGGGATTTTTGATGGTGAAAGACTACTGAAAAAGGAGAAGACCAACTTTATTGGTCCAGTACAAATCAAAAAGAAATAAGGCATGAATTGGGGATGGGGTATTTCAATATTTTACGGCTCGTTTGTGGTGTTTATGTTAGGCATGGTTACGCTTGCATTTCAGCAAGATTTTGACCTTGTGGCCGATGATTACTACGAACAGGAAATCGCATATCAAGGCAGAATTGACCAAATGAACAATGCCGCAGAAGACCGCCAAAAAGTGGCCGTAACTTCAAATGGAGAATCGGTTCAACTGGCATTTGGTGCTACCGCTACCGATGTAAGTGTTCACTTTTTCCGCCCTTCTGATGACACGATGGATTTCTTGCTTGAAGAGGAAAATGTTGAATTAGCATTAAACGTTCCTATAAGTCGATTTAGAAAAGGGAAATACTTGGTAAAGATTGAGTGGAAACTGAACGGTAAAACGTACTACCAAGAGGAGGGTTTGTTCTTAGATTAATGTTCCTAACCGCGTTTGCCATAGGAGCCTTGGGCAGTTTTCATTGCATTGGAATGTGCGGGCCAATTGCGCTTTCTGTACCAATGGGTGGCAAGACTGGATTGGCTGGAATAGCGCGCGGATTGGCTTACAATTTTGGACGAATTGCCACTTATTCTATCCTAGGGTTTATTGTAGGGTTTCTCGGAAAGCACATTACAATTGGCGGTTATCAGCAAGCATTATCTATTGCTGTTGGTGTGTTGATTTTGGCCTTTTTAATTCTTCCAAAAACCATTACCAAAAAAGTTGACCCAACATCAACTTTCGCGAAGCTGTTTCTCAAGCTGAAAAAAACGTTTAGAGGCTTGTTTCAAAGTAAATCTGCATTGGGCCCGCTTGTGCTGGGTTTGGTTAATGGTCTATTGCCTTGCGGATTGGTTTATGTGGGATTAGCTGGGGCGCTGGCGCTTGGCAATCCGCTAGAAAGCGCACAATTTATGGCCGCTTTTGGGCTCGGAACCGTGCCTATCATGATAACAGTCATATTCGCAGGTGACCTCATTTCCCTTCAGTGGCGCGGAAAAATCCGAAAATTGATGCCTGTAATGTTTGCTATCATGGGAGCGCTCTTCATACTACGAGGCATGAACCTCGGTATTCCGTACATCAGTCCAAATATGGAAGTGACAAGTGTTGGTGGCGTTCCAAATTGCCACACACCATGAATCCTGCACTCGTTAAAAAGTACAATATTCCAAGTCCGAGATACACCAGTTATCCGACCGTTCCGCATTGGAACAAGGATGGTTTTGACAAGGCAGAGCACTTAACAAGACTTCGCGCTAGCTACCAAAAAGACAAGCAGGAAGGGTTGTCCTTGTACATCCATTTGCCGTATTGCGAAAGCCTTTGCACTTACTGCGGTTGCAACAAGCGAATTACCAAAAACCACAAGGTTGAAGGGCCGTACATTCAAACGGTTCTGAAGGAGTGGAGAATGTATGTAGAGGTGCTTGGAGAAAAGCCAAAACTGGCAGAATTGCACCTCGGTGGAGGAACGCCAACATTTTTTTCGCCAGAAAATTTGGGTTTGTTAATGGATGGAATTTTGGAGCATGCTACGGTTAGCGAAAAAGCCCAATTCAGCTTTGAAGCGCATCCAAATAACACCTCATCAGCACATTTAAAAGAACTTAGAAAAAAGGGGTTTAACCGGATCAGTTTAGGTATTCAAGATTTTGACCCCGTTGTTCAGCGCACCATCAATCGTATGCAGTCTTTCTCGCAGGTTAGAAAGGTTACCAACGAATCGCGTGAGCTTGGTTTTAGGTCTATTAACTACGATTTGATTTACGGCCTTCCAAAGCAAACAATGGAGGGAATGTTAGATACGTTTGACAAGGTTTTGGTACTCAATCCAGACCGAATTGCATTCTACAGCTACGCACATGTTCCATGGAAAAGTCCATCGCAACGCGGATACGATGAAAGTGATTTGCCAAACGAGAACATGAAGCTTGAGCTTTACAATGCTGGGCGAGAAAAGCTTTTGAAAAACGGCTATGTTGAGATTGGTATGGATCACTTCGCGAAGCCAAAAGATGGGCTAGCCATTGCTTCTAAAAACAGAACAATGCATCGCAATTTTATGGGCTATACAGAAGCTAAAAACGACACTCTGGTTGGGTTGGGAGTTTCTGCCATTAGCGATGCTTGGAGTTCATTAGCGCAAAACCCTGTTGTGGTAGAAGCGTATATGGAATGGATTGAAAACGACCAGTTTCCATTGGTTAAAGGTCATCTCCACACCGAAAGAGAGTTGACCATCCGCAAGGCCATTTTAGACTTAATGTGCACTTTCAATTGTAGCCTAGACTTCCTGCAAACAAAGGAGCACCAATTAGTAGTAAATCGTCTTACCGAACACTTAGCAGACAATCTTCTTACGGTAGATGAGCACGGAATTAACGTGAATCCAGACGGTCAGCCATTTATTAGAACCATCTGTATGGCTTTGGATGAATTTGTTTGGAGCAATGACTCCAACACCAAAATGTTCTCTCAGAGCGTTTAACAGCGTAGGTATTTCCTGTTTCGATAAACGACCAAACCAACTTTGGCTATGTGGCGTAACACCTTTCGTTATGAAAACACTAGTCACACCCCTACTCATACTCGCGGCAGTTGCATTCTCAAGTCAAACTCACGCGCAGTCAATCAACACTTCGCTCGTTGTAAACGAGTTAAGTTTTAGCAATCAATCTATTTCGGAAGGCACAAAAAGCGCGCTTCAGTACAAAAAGAAGAAGTCGAAATTGCTGTCTATTGCTGATTTTACCCTTGAACCGAAAACCGTGTTTCTGTGCTGTACAAGAAGCGGCTACGGATTTTACTTCAAGTTCTAGGAAATCGAGTAGCGATAGCGGCTGGATATTAGATATTTTTGCCGCTCTATGAAGAACATTCGCAACTTCTGCATTATTGCCCACATTGACCATGGTAAAAGCACCTTGGCCGACCGCCTTTTACAAGTAACCGAAACGGTTTCTGCTAGAGAAGCACAAGCCCAGGTTCTTGATGATATGGATTTGGAGCGCGAACGCGGAATTACCATAAAGAGCCACGCAATTCAGATGGATTACCATTTGAATGGCGAGGATTACACCCTCAACCTTATTGACACGCCAGGACACGTAGATTTCTCTTACGAAGTTTCTAGAGCCATTGCCGCCTGCGAAGGCGCACTCCTTATTGTTGATGCTGCTCAAGGAATTCAGGCACAAACTATTTCTAACCTCTACCTCGCTCTTGAGCACGATTTGGAGATTATTCCTGTGCTTAATAAGATTGATTTAGATAGCGCAAACCCAGAAGAGGTAAAAGACCAAATTGTTGATTTGTTGGGTTGCGAACGAGATTCAATTCTTGCAGCAAGCGGTAAAACCGGAATTGGTGTACCCGAAATGCTGGAGGCCATTGTTGATCGAATTCCAGCGCCAGTTGGTGACCCAGAAGCGCCTTTAGAAGCGTTGATTTTCGATTCCGTTTTCAACTCATTCCGTGGAATTATTGCCTATTTCAAAGTAGTAAACGGTACAATTAAGAAAGGAGAACAAGTAAAGTTTGTTGCTACCGAAAAGGAGTATGGTGCCGAGGAAATTGGAATTCTTAAGCTAAAACCATCACCCCAAAAGGAGCTACAGGCTGGTAACGTTGGTTACATTATTTCTGGAATTAAAGCTTCGCGTGAGGTAAAAGTTGGAGATACAATTACCTCTGTAGATCGCCCTTGTGAAACAGCTATTCAAGGTTTTGAGGATGTAAAGCCGATGGTATTTGCGGGAATTTATCCTGTTGATACCGAAGATTACGAAGAGCTAAGAACAAGCATGGATAAGCTTCAGCTTAACGATGCTTCTCTTACCTATGAACCAGAAAGTTCCGCTGCCCTTGGTTTCGGTTTTCGTTGTGGTTTCTTGGGTATGCTGCACATGGAAATTATCCAGGAGCGCTTAGAACGCGAGTTCGGAATGACGGTAATTACCACGGTTCCAAACGTATCGTACATCGCCCACACCAAAAAAGGTGAAGAGCTAATTGTAAATAACCCGTCCGACCTTCCAGAGCCGAACTATATCGAATCTGTTGAGGAGCCTTACATCGCTGCACAAATCATTAGCAAGTCTGAGTATGTCGGTGTAATTATGACGTTGTGCATTGAGAAACGCGGAATTTTAAAGAATCAGATTTACCTGACTAGCGATAGGGTTGAGCTTCAGTTTGAGCTGCCTTTAGGCGAGATTGTGTTTGATTTTTACGATAAACTGAAGTCGGTTTCAAGAGGTTATGCCTCTTTCGATTATCAACCGCTAGAGTACAAAACCAGCACGTTGGTTCGGATTGATATTCTACTTAACGGAGACCCGGTTGATGCGCTTTCTGCATTAATTCACAAAGACAATGCAGTTACTCTTGGAAAGAAGATTTGCGGTAAGCTTCGCGAGTTAATACCAAGACAACAGTTTGATATTGCTATTCAGGCAGCAATTGGTGCTAAAATTATTTCTAGAGAAACGGTTAAAGCACTAAGGAAAGACGTTACTGCCAAGTGTTATGGAGGTGATATTACACGTAAGCGAAAGCTCTTAGAAAAGCAGAAAAAGGGTAAGAAACGTATGCGTCAGGTAGGTAACGTAGAAGTGCCGCAGTCTGCGTTTATGGCCGTTCTTAAGCTAGATTAAACCTTCGTTTTTCGTACTCCAACTAAACTTCCGCTTGTTGCAGAGGTGTTTAAGCTTGGTCGTTATTTTGCCTTTATAAAGCTGATTTCCAAATCGTCAAACAACACTTGAGAACGGTCGGTTTTCATTGGATAAATAACAAACTTATCTGTCGGGTTTCTAGGCGTTCCGCAACGAAACAATGCTGATGTCAAAACCCAGTTTCCCGCTCCTCTAAACTGCGGGCGCAAGGGCTTTCTTTGCCAGTAGTACCCTGCACCTGTGCTATCTTCTAAACTGCAAACAAAGGCAATGTCTGAGTTACGCCAATCCGAATTTGTCATGCCAGAAATTCGCACGTTATTTAGGTCAATTCCTATTTCTGAAACCGCTATTCTCAGCGTTGGCCCATAGCCTTGGTCCTTTGTCATTTGGGCCACCTTGCCTGATTCCGAGGGGTTGTCAATTACCAAGTGTTCGTTTCCCCAGCCTAGCTCTGACTCAAAGTTATTTTTAACCAATACGCTGTCTAGTCCTTGATATGAATCCTGGCCGGGATAACCTGAATAGTACCAGGCCAAGTCATCACCAGTTCTCATAAATAGATTCCAGAACTTTGTTTTGTTCATGTTATCAAATGTGATAATGTGTTTGTTGTACTGGTAGGTTTGAACCAACTGCACTGGGACAAAAAACAGAGAAAACACCATCAACCATTTCCCTCTTATGGACCCCATACCATGCGTAAACAAAGCGGCTAAGCCAATCGCAAAAAACGGGTAATACTCTATAAACGCTCGATGGCCGTATGAGCCCCCATAATACCACATCCACCACGATGCAATAATCCACGTTGCCAGCGATAGAAATAACAATAGCCAAGTAAAACGAATGCGGTTTTTGACAAACCCGACCATCAGTCCAACAACAGCCACCAGTAAAACAGGGCAATAAACGAACAGCCCTTTCCTGTAGCTAAACAATACATTGTACAGCTCTGGGTTTAGAAAATTAAAGCCTTCTTCGTTATATGACCAAACCA
>JBMYXX010000191.1:0-6152 GCA_049608805.1 Flavobacteriales bacterium
TCGGTATTGGTCTGGTTATCGCTTCGTTAATGTTTATGAAAGAGATTGGAGATTTATCCGCAGTCGGAACTACAGTTTCATCTTTGGAGGATGATAATCCTTGGGAAGGTGAACTCGATTTCCCTGAGCAGTTAAGAAAAGAAGTTTTTATTAAACGTCTTAATGGACCGCTTTTCTTCGGTTCCACAAGCGATTTTCAGCAAAAAGCAAAGCTGATTTCTGATACGGCATCCATCATAATTTTTAGAATGGATGACGTCCCTTACATGGATCAGTCTGGCCTTTCGGCATTGGATGATGTTTTAGTGGATTTATCAGCTCGGGGTAAAAAAGTGCTTTTGGTTGGATTGGCAGAGCAACCATCTTACATGTTGAGAAAATCGAAGGTGATTCCAATTCTAATTCCAGAAGAAAGTCTGTTTACGAATTTCAAGGAGTGCTTGGCATCTTTAACAGCAGATAGTTCTGATTCGCCAAAACTGAAGTTTAAGAGTAAGAAGTTGACCTTCCGAGTTAAAAAATAAAAAGGTTTAGTTAATGAACCTTTTGAGCGGCAAGTTGTATTATTGCATCAACAGCTAATACAGTTGAAAACTCTTCAATATATATTTGGCGCTTTGCTCTTTGTCGCATTGATGATTCCGACTCTGGAATCTGCAATAGAAGGACTGGGGTTGTTGGATTTTGATTTTGTTTCCATTGAGTATCCATTAGAGGAGGAGAAGAAAGAAAACAAGGAAACCGAAAAAGAGGAAAAGAAGGAGAAGGAACTTGAAGAGTTCGACCTTTTAGATTATCGCTATTCAGTTTTTCTTACTCAAAGCTTAGCCTTTTTACAAAACGTAAATATCTATCAGTCGCATGTGGATGATGTTCCATCTCCGCCCCCTGATTTGTTTTCATAATAAGTAGTTCTGCACCAATCGGTGCCGCTTGATTTCTCAGGCATTCTTCTCGCATTTCAATACTTAATTCACTAGGCTAAAAAAGCTTGGTAACAATCTTATTATGAAAAATTATATATCAAGTTTTAAATCAGACATACCGGCTGGTGTTGTCGTATTCTTTGTTGCCGTACCGCTTTGTTTGGGTATTGCACTTGCATCTGGCGCTCCACTTTTCTCTGGAGTTATTGCCGGAATTGTAGGAGGAATAATTGTCGGAGCTATTAGCGGCTCACAACTAGGAGTTAGTGGCCCTGCCGCTGGGTTGGCAGTTATTGTCCTTACTGCCATACAGGATTTAGGTGGTTTTGAAATATTCCTTATGGCAGTTGTGCTGGCGGGAGTTTTTCAGATAATTCTAGGCATTGTCAAGGCTGGTATTATCGGTTATTATTTTCCTTCAGCTGTGATAAAAGGAATGCTTGCGGCTATCGGAATTATCATCTTTCTGAAGCAAATTCCTCACGCGTTTGGCTATGATGCCGACTTTGAAGGTGACCTTGGGTTCAGGCAGGCTGACGGTTATAACACGTTTACTGAGTTGGGACACATGCTAGGATTTATCAGTCCAGGAGCAACACTGGTTGCTGCAGTTTCTCTGGCAATCTTAATTCTTTGGGACAGACCATTTATGAAACGGCACAAAGTTTTTCAGATGATTCAGGGACCTCTTGTAGCAGTCGGAACAGGAATGTTGCTTACTGCGTTGCTTTCCAATAATTCTTATTGGGCAATATCAAATGAGCACACGGTAAACCTCCCGGTTTCCGATGGTTTTTCGGATTTTTTGACCCAGTTTACGCTACCAGACTTTAGCGCAATTACAAATCCATCTGTTTGGATTGTTGGGGCTACCATTGCAATTGTGGCCAGTCTAGAAACGCTGCTATGTGTAGAAGCAACTGATAAGTTAGACCCTCAAAAACGAATTACACCTACAAACCGAGAATTACTGGCACAGGGAGTTGGAAACGCAGTTTCTGGTTTAATTGGTGGATTGCCAGTTACCCAAGTAATTGTTAGAAGTTCTGCAAACATTCAAACGGGCGGAAAGACAAAAGTTTCGGCCATTTTTCATGGTGTAATGTTGTTGTTCTGCGTGATGATTATCCCAACGGTACTAAATATGATTCCATTAGCAAGTTTAGCGGCAATCCTTTTAGTTGTTGGATATAAATTGGCTAAACCAGTGTTGTTTAAAGAAATGTGGAAGGCCGGTTATATTCAATTCATTCCATTTATGGTGACAGTTTTGGGTATTGTATTCACTGATTTGTTGGTTGGAATAACACTCGGAATGGCAGTTGGAGTTTTCTTCATTTTGTTCGAGAATTTCCGAAACTCATACTTCGTGAAACAAAGAGAAGAAGGCGATAAAACAATCATTGAACTTTCGGAACACGTAACGTTCTTAAATAAGGCTTCTATCATGAAAATGTTGGATGAAATAGAGCCAGGTCATCCCGTCACAATTGATGCTGGAAAGTGTGTTTTTATGCATCCAGATGTACATGAAATAATCACGGATTTCATGGCCAGCGAAAAACATAAAGGCGATACCATAGAGTATATTGCACCGCCCAAAGACTTAAAAAAGATGTTGCCTAAAGTGGCTTAATAAATAAAAACTTAAAGACATGAATGCATTAAATAGTGAAACTCAAGCAGCAATTACACCACAAAAGGCGCTTGAAATGTTGAAAGAAGGAAACCAGCGTTTCCTTGATAAGAACATGATTAACCGAGACTTGAATCTTCAAGTAAGCCAAACGGCTAAAGGCCAGTGGCCACATTCGGTTGTTCTCGGCTGTATCGATTCTAGAGTTCCTAACGAGTTGGTTTTTGATCAAGGTATTGGCGACATTTTCTCCGCTCGCGTAGCAGGAAACTTTGTGAATACGGATATTCTAGGAAGTATAGAATACGGCTGTAAAGTTGCTGGTTCTAAACTTGTTGTAGTACTTGGTCACGAAGGTTGTGGAGCTGTAAAAGGCGCCTGCGATGGTGTAGAGCTTGGCAACATTACAGCACTTTTGGCCAATTTAAAACCAGCCGTGGATTCTGTAGAAGAAGCAGGAGATAGGTCGTCAGCAAACAGTTCTTTCGTACATAAGGTTGTTGACTCTAACGTTGATTTAACCGTTGAAGATATGCGTGCTCAAAGCCCACTTCTAAAAGAAATGGAAGCCAACGGTGAGATTATGATTGTTGGAGCCGTTTATGACGTTGCTACCGGCAAGGTGACCTTCAAATAAATGCACAAATGATTCCTGAGGCTGGCTTGTTCTGCCTCAGGTTTCTTTTACTTTGCACGCTTGGAAATCCCTGTAATTACATACTCCAAGGAGGAAGAATATGCCAACACAATTTCTCATGTTGTTGGTTTTGTGGCCGGATTTATTGGCCTTTTGTTCTTAGCCTATAAGGCTTGGGGTGCTCTTAGCCTACTTGGTAACATTGGAGTTTGGATTTTTGGCTTGACCTTGCTTGGGGCCATGGGAACATCGAGCCTGTACCATGGAACTGCCGAGAGAAGACTGAAACTCTTCTACAAGAAACTCGACCATATTTTCATCTACTTACTCATTTCGGGTAGCTACACGGTATTGATTCTCAATAGATTAGTGAACGAGGATGGCTATGTTTTCCTAGCTGCGCTTTGGGGAATGTCAATTGTAGGAATATGGTTTAAGATTAGGTATGTACACCGATTTAAGGTGTTTTCAACCCTGATGTACATAATTATGGGCTACATATTTTTCATAAACCCTACTGCGTTTTATGATGTGCTGAAGCCAGAGACAATCAAATTACTAGCAACCTGTGGCGGAATTTATACCGTTGGAGCCGTTTTCTATTTGCTCAAATCAGTCAAATGGACCCATTTCATTTGGCATGTTTTGGTCTTGATTGCGGCAAGTTTACACTTCTACGCAGTGTATTCAGAATTGCTAGGGTAGCACTTACTTCATCATCATGGCAAATTCTTGCCAGAGGTTTTCTGTAGGAACGTTTGCAATAATCTTAACGGGCTCTTTTTTTACGGGATGTTCAAATTCCAATCTTCTTGCGTGAAGATGGATTGATTTGTCCTTGTTGTTGTCTGGGGCACCGTATTTTAAATCGCCTTTAATAGAGCATCCCAATTTTGTGAGCTGAACTCGAATTTGATGATGTCGCCCAGTCTTTGGGTAAACCTCAAGTAAAGTATGACGGTCTAATGCACGAAGTACTTTGTAGGTTAACTCAGCACGTTTTGTGTGTTTAGCCTCAGTATTAAATGCCTTGCTGCGGTTTTTGTCGTGATCTTTTCTTAGCCAGTGAATAAGGCGACCTTTTTCTTCCTGTGGTCGTTTGGTTACCACAGCCCAGTACACTTTCTTGGTTTCGCGCTCAGCAAACATCTTATTCATCCGAACTAGGGCTTTACTGGTTTTTGCAAAAAGCACAACGCCACTAACCGGCCGGTCTAACCTGTGAATAATCCCTAGATAAACATCGCCAGGCTTATTCTTGGTTTTCTTGATGTATGCCTTAACCATATCGGCTAGCGGCTCGTCTCCAGTTTTATCTCCCTGAATTAACACGCCACTCGGTTTATTTACGGCAATAAGATGATTGTCCTCATAAAGGACTTGGATACTTTTGGCGGCCATTTCTGGAAATTAGTATTGTTCAGATTCGTTCGGGAAATCGCCACTTCTTACATCAGAAATGTAAGACTTAACGGCCATGTTCATGTCTTCCGCAAGATTTAAGTATCTACGTAAAAACCGTGGACTGAATTCCTGATTCATTCCAAGCATATCGTGCGTAACAAGTACTTGCCCGTCAACACCATTACCAGCACCAATTCCAATAATTGGAATCTCAACTTCTTTAGCAACTTGGGTTGCCAACTTTGCAGGAACTTTCTCTAAAACAATGGCAAAGCATCCTGTTTCTTCAAGCAATTTTGCGTCTTCAATTAAGCGCTTAGCCTCTTCTTGTTCTTTAGCTCTAACCGTGTAGGTTCCAAACTTGTAAATACTCTGCGGAGTTAGTCCGAGATGTCCCATTACTGGAATTCCGGCCGAAAGAATTCTTTCGATTGATTCTTTAATCTCTCGTCCGCCTTCCATTTTTACAGAATGGCCGCCAGATTCTTTCATAATTCTGATGGCAGAGGCAAGGGCTTCTCTAGAATTTCCTTGGTAAGAACCGAAAGGCATATCTACCACAACCAAAGAACGATCTACCGCACGGATAACTCCTGATGCGTGATAGATAATCTCATTCAACGTAATGGGCAAAGTAGTTTCATGCCCAGCCATAACGTTAGAGGCAGAGTCGCCAACGAGAAGGATATCTATTCCGGCTTGATCAAGAATTGTGGCCATAGTAAAATCGTAGGCCGTTAACATGGAGATTTTTTCTCCGTTGCGCTTCATCTCTTGAAGCACGTGGGTGGTAATTTTCTTTACCGATTTATGAACTGACATCAGTCTTGCTTTTTCTGCGCTTTGCGCACTTTCACAGGCAAAGGTCGGGCTTCTATTTGTTCTTCCACAACTTCTTCAGAAGTTTTTGGAGTCGGAGAGACCTCTGTTGCCGTTTTGGTCTCTTCTGGAGCCACAAATGTGCTACTTACTTCTACAGTTTTTCCTGAGTTTTTAGCTTCCCATTCTTCCTGCTCAGCTTTCATCTTTTTGTCTTTTAACTCAGTTTCAATCTCCTTTTGGGTTTCTTGCGCTTCCTTTTTTTCGCGTGCTACTTTTTCTTTTTCAGCCTTTTTTATGGCTTTATCAAGCAGTGCTAGTTTTAGTTTGCTGTATTTGACGTGGGTATATTTTAAAGAGTCTTTGTAAACCGAAACCTGACTCTCAAGCTTCTGATTCTTCACAATTTCATTCTTGAGGTTTTCCGCAAGAGTTAAGAATACATCTTCATCTACTTCAACCAAAACTTGGTCTTTAAATTCTTGCAAACCTCGGTTTCGTAAAGCCAAACGCTCATTTGATTGTCGAAGTTCTGCAATGCCTTCTTCTAGAACTGACACAGCTGTTTTTCGTTCTAACTCACATTCTTTTAAAGACCTTTTGTTCTGCTCAAGTTCGTATCTCAGTTTAGAAAGCTGAACAACTGCTGAGTTGTTTTCCTCCGTTTCCTTAGCATCCAATTCTGCTTCAACACGGCCTTCTTCCGTAGTATAAACGTAGAAGTAGTCAG
>JBMYXX010000192.1:0-6126 GCA_049608805.1 Flavobacteriales bacterium
GACCCATCAACATTTATAGCCGTAAAAGAATTAGCAGACAGTTCTGTTAACTTCGTTGTTCGTGCGTGGGTAAATGCTCCTGATTATTGGGGTGTTTACTTCGACCTAAACGAACGCGTTTATAAAGAATTTGAAAAACACGGACTTAATATTCCTTACCCACAAATGGACGTTCACGTTCACAAAAATTAAAACCGAATTATTATGGATATTCAAGCTTACACAGACCAAGCCATTGCGCTTGTAATGAACTACGCACCTCAGGTGCTAATGGCCATTGTTGTACTCATTATTGGCCTTTGGATTATTAACCGACTAGTTAGTGTGGTTGGTAAAATGATGGAGAAACGCGGGATGGACAAAAGCCTTCAGCCATTCATCAAAAGCCTTATGGGCATTGGGTTAAAAGCCATGTTGCTCATTAGCGTAGCGGGAATGATTGGCATTGAAACCACCTCTTTTGTTGCAGTAATTGGTGCCGCTGGTTTAGCCGTTGGATTGGCCCTACAAGGAACACTTGCCAACTTTGCTGGTGGTGTTCTAATCCTGATTTTCAAACCGTACAAGGTTGGAGATTTGATTGAAGCACAAGGGCATTTGGGAGTTGTAGAAGAAATTCAAATATTCGTAACTGTACTCAGCACACCTGAGAGCAAGACGGTAATCATTCCAAATGGAGCAATCTCAAATGGCAACATTACCAACTACACTACCAAAGGAATGATTAGGGTTGATTTGGTGATGGGAATTTCTTACGATTCTAATATCAAAGAGGCCAAAGATGCTTTAATGAAAGTAATGACTGCTCACCCTAAAGTGATGAAAGACCCAGCTCCATTTGTTGGTGTTGTTGAATTGGCAGATAGCGCGGTTAGTCTGGCAGTTCGTCCACACTGCGACCCATCTGATTATTGGGATGTTTACTTCGACATTTACGAAGCTGGCAAAGAAGCTCTTGATGCAGCAAGCATCAGTATTCCGTTCCCACAGTTGGATGTACATATGCCAAAAGGGTAGATAAAAAACTTTACCCCAAAAATGCGGTAAAATGAAGGAGGGTTTGGAAGTACACATAGACAAGGCGCAGGACTACACTAACCTGTTAATTGACCTTGTGATTAGTTACGCTCCAAAGGTGGTGATGGCCATTTTACTCCTAATAATTGGGTTTTGGATGATAAAACGGTTTGCCAAAATGGTAGACCGTATGATGGAAACCCGGGACTTTGATGAAAGCCTAAGACCGTTCCTTACAAGTCTTGTTGGGATTGGTCTCAAAATCATGTTAGTGATTAGTGTTGCCGGAATGCTAGGGATTGAAACCACCTCATTCGTAGCAATTCTTGGGGCGGCAGGTTTAGCTGTGGGCCTTGCACTTCAAGGCACGTTGGCCAACTTTGCTGGAGGTGTTCTCATTCTGCTTTTTAAGCCTATTAAAGTTGGCGACTTCATCAAGGCGCAAGGACATATGGGGACAGTCTTGGAGATTCAAATCTTTGTAACGATTATTAAAACTCCAGACCAGGAAACCGTGTTTATTCCAAATGGCGTGCTTTCTAACGGAGACATTAAGAATTACACCACTTCGGATGTAATGAGAATTAACTTAGAGATTGGTGTTTCATATGATACCGATGTTGCCAAAGCAAAACAGATTATCCTCGATGTAATGAACAATCATCCACTAGTATTGAAAGATCCTACTCCAGTAGTTGGCCTTTTAAACCTGGGAGATAGCGCATTGGTATTGGCGGTTAAACCTTTCTCTACAACTAATGACTATTGGACAGTATGGTTTGACATAAATGAGCAATGCCTTACCGCACTACAGCAGGCGGGTGTAAAAATTCCGTTCCCGCAATTGGATGTTCATATGCCAAAGCCTTAACGGCTAATTACAACTTTTCTGGAATCTGCTACGCCCTCATCAAACAAGGTGAGGGTGTAGTTTCCAGCGCTTAACTCGCTAAGGTCAACAGACATTTTATGTCGAATGTCGGAGCCTCTCCAAACCTTAACAGTATGTCCTTTTGCAGAGGTTAACTGCATCATTGCTTTGCTTGTTGGGTTATAGTCTTTACCCAATTCAATTTGAATCACATCCTTGGCTGGGTTTGGGTAAACCAGATAAAGTCGTTCCTGAATTACTTTTGGATTTGATGAAATACTCAGCGGATTACTAGAATGATAAACACGAACGCAACCCATTTCGTTCCCGTTTTCATCCATCGCGCAAAGCATAATTGAATCTCTACCCCAAACCTCAACCGTACCGTAAGAATCCGAGAAATTAGAGTTGCCAACTCCGTTTCCACCACCATTCCATAAAGAGTCTATGGTTCGATAATCAAACCCAACCAACTCTAAAACAGAATCCAACTCGTGATTGAGATATCCCTCGTCTTCAGAAGCCAATCCGCTTGCGCTTAACTCTGGCAGACCCGCATTGGTTCCATCGTCAACCATACTACTATGGCTATCGCCAGAAACCACAATTACATCTTTAATATTATTCTCCTCCACGAAATCTAAAACACCATTCAAATCGGCAGGATAGGCATGCCAGAAATACGCCAAATTCCAAGCATATTCTATTAGTGAATTGTTCAACGCCTGAATCTGAATTGCCGCATCCATAAACATCTTAAAGCGTTTATTAAACATCACACTACTTCCAATAATCTTCCAATCTGCCGTGGAATTTTGCAGGCCATTTAACAGCCATTCGCGTTGTTCCGCGCCCATTAAAGAATGGTTAGAATCAGGCTCAAACGAGTATAAATTAGTTTCTGGGTGATAAACAAAAGGCTCGTTTTGGGGAGATGCTGGGTTTCTTAAATCGAGCATAAAAAACTCAACATTTCCCATCTTAAATGAATGATGAATTCCGATGGTTGTGTCCTCGGCTTCGTAGGCAGGAAAATGGTCGAAGTACCCTCTAATTGCACCGGGAACAACAGCCGAATCAAACTCCACGGTAACCAAATCGTAGAAAAATGAATCTGGTGCTAATTCAACCGTATTGATGGATGGAAACGTATTTCCCTGATTTCCATTGTGGCAATACGAGTCATCATAAACATAATCGATTGCGGTATTATTGAGTACAAAACCGCTCATGTTTGGGTCGTTGTATCGATATGAAAATGCGTCTGCAATTCTATCTGGATGCAAATTGTAATCCCAGCCAAACGTACTTGGCGGATAACGCCAATCGCCCAAGTGAATAAAAAGCATTGGGTCAAACGCTTTGATATGACCGAAAAGCGGGAAGTTCTCGAAATAGTTGCATGAGCCAACCACCACTTTATAGTGACCTAAACCTCCATCTTCGGGGAAAGAGGTAAACGAGTAAACCGAATCTTGTGCTTGGCCATCAATCAGATAGCGGTAGTAGTATTTCTTAAAAGGCTCCAGTCCGTTTACATCCGCAACCACGGTTCCGAATTGATTAGAGCGCGTGCTGTCCGTTACAGAGAATGATGTTCCGAAATTCTCAAGTGTGTCTAATTCAATATCAAACTCGGTTGGAACATCTGTTCTGATGTAAATCCTTGCAGATTCTGAAGTAACCCCGCCAACAACTGGTCCAGAGGTAATAGATTGAGAAAAGAGCGCAAGGGGAAAAACGAAAAAGAATAGTACAAGTAGTTGCTTCATATTAAAACAAACTTAGTCGCTCAGCAGTTAGAAACTGTTGCCTAACCGCTAAATTCGCCAGATGTCGCATTTATGGAGAGCTAAACAGTACACCAAGTACCTTTCAAAGGCTCAAAATCGGCATGGCATCCACTCCCCTTTCGTTTACGCTTTGCTTGATGAGGTGATTTACGATAAGACTAAACATGCTGAGTTTTCTCAGATAGAAGCAATCCGAAGTGGCTTGCTTGCTAGGAAAGACGAGATTGAAATCACCGATTTAGGAGCTGGTTCAACCGTAAATAAATCCAACATTAGAAAGGTTTCTGACATTGCTAAAAACTCAGCCAAAGGCGGAAAATGGGGTGAACTGCTTTTTCGTTTAGCGAAACATTTTCAGCCTAAAACTATGATTGAGCTAGGTACTTCCTTAGGTATCGGAAGCCTTTATCAATCGCTAGGAAACCCAAAGGGAAACCTTACAACTTTTGAGGGTTGCCCAAATACCGCTGAGATTGCACAGGAGCAGTTCAAATCAGCACAAATAAATCCTGCTATCATCAAAGGAAACTTTGACGATACACTTCAACCCTTTTTAGATTCAATAGAAAAATTGGATTGGGCCTTCATCGATGGCAATCACCAAGAAGAACCTACCATCCAATATTTTGAGCAATGCTTAGAAAAGTGCCACAACGGTTCTGTGCTTTTATTCGATGATATTTATTGGAGCAAAGGAATGGCCGCGGCATGGGAGAACATCAAGGCGCATGACAGCGTTACGGTAACGTTGGATTTGTTTCAGGTTGGAATCGTTTTCCTCCGAAAAGAACAACCCAAACAACATTTTACCATTCGTTATTGATAGTAATTTAGCCACCAATGAAACCAAACCTCGCAAACGCCAAAGACGTAATTCGTACCGAGCATATTTCTAAAGTGTACGTTATGGGAACCGAAGCGGTGCACGCTTTGAGAGACATCAGCATTACTATTAAAGAAGGCGAATACGTAGCGTTGATGGGACCTTCTGGGTCTGGAAAATCTACGCTTATGAATATGATTGGCTGTTTAGACACACCAACTGGCGGGCAATATTTTCTAGATGGTCAGGACGTAAGTCGAATGACTGACAATCAGCTTGCTGAGGTAAGGAACAAGAAAATTGGCTTCGTTTTTCAAACATTTAATCTTCTTCCAAGATCAACGGCCTTAGATAACGTTACGCTTCCTCTAATCTATGCTGGATTAGGAAGTGCAGACAGAAAGGTGCAAGGAGAAAAAGTATTGAACCAAGTAGGATTGGGAGATAGGATGTCTCATCAACCAAACGAGCTTTCTGGTGGACAAAGACAACGAGTTGCGGTTGCAAGAGCGTTGGTAAATAACCCAGCTTTGATTTTAGCGGATGAGCCGACAGGGAACTTGGATTCGAAGACTTCCATTGAGATTATGGGGCTTTTTGAGGAAATCCATAGAAATGGAAACACGATAGTTTTGGTAACGCATGAAGAAGACATTGCTCAGCATGCGCACAGAATTATCCGTCTAAAAGATGGGTTGGTGGAGACAGACGAAGTGAACGAAAACGTTCAAACTGTTATGCAATCGTTATGAAAGTTTACACCAAAACAGGCGATGATGGCACCACGGGATTGTTCGGAGGAACACGTGTTCCAAAACACCACATTCGTATAGAAAGCTACGGAACGGTAGATGAGTTAAACTCTTACGTTGGGCTTTTACGCTTCCGAAACATCGACCCAAAAGCACAAGAAGTTTTGGCAGAAGTGCAAGACAGGCTTTTTACTGTTGGCTCCGTTTTGGCTTCAGACCCAGCCAAACAAAATCTTAAAACACCAGATATTCTTGAATCTGACATAGAATTGTTAGAGTCCGAAATTGACAAAATGAATGAGGCCTTACCAGAAATGCGCTCATTCGTTTTACCAGGAGGAAATGACAGCGTTGGATTTTGCCATATAGCACGTTGCGTATGCAGAAGAGCCGAGCGATTAACAGTACTGCTCAACGAAAAAGAGCCAATTTCTCCCATTGTTATAAAATATCTTAACCGACTTTCCGATTATCTATTTGTGTTGGGACGTAAAATAACACAAGACGACAACCTCCAAGAAACACCTTGGAAACCGCGTATGTAAAGGAGAATCAGCGGTTTACGCAATCATTTTCAAGCCTGTTTTGCGTCTCAATTTAATTTTTAGCTTTGCGCGAAATAGAGCACTAATTTTTAAGAAGTAAACGATGTATTGGACCCTAGAATTAGCATCACGTCTAGAAGACGCACCTTGGCCAGCTACCAAGGATGAGCTGATTGATTTCGCAATGAGATCTGGTGCTCCTATGGAGGTAGTTGAAAACCTGCAAGAAATTGAAGACGACAGCGAAGTGTTCGAATCAATTGAAGACGTTTGGCCAGATTATCCGACCAAAGACGACTTCTTCTTTAACGAAGACGAATATTAG
>JBMYXX010000193.1:0-6079 GCA_049608805.1 Flavobacteriales bacterium
CTTCATTTGGTCAATTCCAACAGAAAACTGACAAGAAAAATATTAGTCCCATAGTCCAGAAAATGTCAAGCTGTTTAGCTCTTGGGTTGCTCTATGGTTGTTAACTATCGTATATTCTCACAAGCAATAGCTATTCAACTAAATATCAAAATCAGAAAAGGCCCTTTCGGGCCTTTTCTGTTTAGTTGTAGGAAAGTTTCATTTTCCTGAATGTCTTGTCTTCTATAGACTCAATGGCTTTTGCAACGCCATCGTCTTGCGCGTTAAACACGCGGTAGAAAGCTTCTGTTTTCCAAAGCGTTCTGGCCAACAAAGCTTTAAGCCGTGTTCTAATGATCTTGTCTGAAGTTTTCAGTCCTTCTTCCTTTCGCTTAGCCAATTCTGCAATCTTCTCCTCGGCCTCAGCCTTCTCTTCCTCCGTTTGGTCTTCGTCTGCTTTAGGCTTCATTTCCTCATCAGCAAACGCTAAAAAGTCTTCTACCAATTTATCCTCATCTGTAAACCCAGCCTCAAATGCATCAAAGTCTGGGTACTTAGCAACAAGTTCTGTTCTGTTGGCATCTACGTACTCATTCACGTATTGGTAGAACAGTCCGTTTCTCAGCAAATCACGAAGGAAATCTGAATTTTCGGTCGTGTCTAACGGAATAAAAACATCTGGAAGAATTCCTCCGCCAGCGTAAACTACACGCTTGTTGTCGGTTAAGAATGCTTCTTCCTTGTTAATGGTTGCGCTATCAATGCTAAAGAATTCACCGTTGTCTTGTCTGCGCTTATTTTCCTTTCGGTACTCATCATTTCCCTCTTCGTACGGGCGCTGAATGCATCTTCCGGCAGGAGTGTAATATCTGGCTGTAGTAAGCTTTAAAGTAGAACCATCACGCAGTTTAAAAGGTCTTTGCACCAATCCTTTACCAAATGATCTACGGCCAATAATTAAACCTCTATCGTGGTCTTGAATAGCTCCAGAAACAATTTCACTTGCAGAAGCAGAACCTTCATCAATTAGAACAACCAATTTGCCTTTTTCAAAGCGGCCTCTGTTTGTTGCAAAATGCTCACGCTTCGGATTAGAAACACCTTCTGTGTAAACCACCAATTCTTTATCGCCAAGGAACTCATCAGAAAGTTGGATTGATGTATTCAAATATCCTCCAGAGTTCCCTCTTAAATCGAGCACTAGATGCTCCATTCCTTTTGGCTCTAACTCGTCTAACGCCTCATGAAATTCTCTCATTGTACTCTGAGAAAAACGATTGAGTTTGATGTACCCAATTTCTGGCGTGAGCATATAAGATGCGTCTAAACTGAAAATTGGAATCTTGTCTCTTTCAATGGTATATTCTACCAATTCGCTTACACCACGTCTAAAAATCTTAACCCGAACCTTGGTGCCTTTATCTCCGCGAAGCTTGTCAATTACATCTCGGTTTGTAATGCCGATACCAGCTACAACGGTGTCTTCAATCTCAACAATCTTATCTCCAGAACGGATTCCTAGTCTTTCAGAAGGTCCGCCAGAAATTGGCGAAACAACCGCAATTGTGTCTTTAAGAATATTGAACTGAACGCCAATTCCCTCAAAATTTCCTGAAAGAGGCTCGCTCATTTTCTTGTATTCCTCCGCAGTCATGTACTCGCTATGCGGATCTAACTCCGTAACCAACCCAACAATTGCTTCATCTACAAGCATGTCGTAATCTGGGCTATCTACATACTTATCTTCTATGAGGTTAAGGACATCATCAAACTTCAGTTTGTGTTCCTCTTTAATGGTGCGCTGCGCAAAGCTGTTTAGGCCAATAAATGCGAGCCCAACTATCAAACTTGTTAATCTTATCATACTTATGCTATTTGTATCTAGTAACGCTAAGTTCTCTAAAATGGTGCCATAAAGGCTGCCCATTTTTCTTAAAACATGTGAACGCATTGCCTGCGTTTTCATGCTTTCAAACGATTAACGCAATTGCTCGGTTAAGGTTCGATGTTTAATGAATGAGACTAAACATTCTTCTCCAACGGATTTTCTCAGACAGTTTTGTTGCATTCTGATCTATAGACAACCAGATGAACACGGCCTTTCCTACAATATGGTCTTCTGGAACAAATCCCCAAAAACGGCTATCTGCCGAGTTATGGCGGTTATCTCCCATCATAAAGTAGTAGTCCATTTTAAACGTGTAAGAACTTGTTTGCTCTCCGTTGATGTAAATTTTATCCTCTTCTATCTTAAGGTCGTTCCCTTCGTAAAAGCCAATAAGTCTTTCGTAAATCGGAAGATTCTCAACGGTTAACTCAACTGCTTCGCCCGCCTTCGGGATGGTGATTGCTCCAAAATTATCTACGTTCCAGAAAAACTTGTTGTTTCCTCTAGATTCTAACTCTGGGTCTGAGTTTGGGAAGATGTATTCTGCATAAGAACCTGGTTCCGATACCGAACGCTCAACCTTACTTACGTTCTTAAAACTTTCAATTTTGGTTGCCGCTTCATCCGTCATGGTAAGGTTAAAATCTCCGTTATTAGAAACTCTTCCCCCTTCGGTGATGTCTAACTTTCTGAGAACGCGCTTGTTAAATCCGGTTCCGTCTGTTTTCACATTATAAGAGTGCTGCATATTCTCAGGTCGGTAAGCTTCCTCTCCGTTAATGTAAAGCACTCCTTGCTTCACCTCAAGTTCATCTCCAGCAATTCCGACACAACGTTTAATGTAGTTTTCGCGCTTATCAACAGGTCGAAAGCTTTCCATTGGGTAGTTAAAAACAACTACATCGTTGTTTTCAATTTCTCCGAGACCAGTTAAGCGGTAATACGGCAATTTTATCCACTCTAAATAAGCCTTGCTGTTTAAAACCGGTATGGTGTGATGCGCAAACGGAAACGCCAACGGTGTATTTGGAGTTCTTGGTCCGTAGCTCATTTTACTCACAAAAAGGAAGTCACCAATAAGCAACGACTTCTCCATAGAAGAAGTTGGAATTGTATATGCCTCAATGGCAAAAAGTCGAATAAACGTGGCGGCAAAAACCGCGAAAATTATAGCGTCTGCCCATTCTCTAGAAGTAGATTTTGTAGGTCTTTTCTGTTTGTCTGGATGGGTGTATTTAACATCTTTATTCATCGCCAAAAAGGGGATGTAAACAAAACCAAGAAGAACACCCAAAGCATGCTGGTAAAACTTGTGCCGACCAAAGGAGTGAAGAACCTCAAGAACAATTCCCACGGCATAGAAAAAGCCAACAATTGGAATAAAAAGCATTACAACCCACCAAGCAGGTTTGCCAACAAGCTTTAGCATAATAAGGGAAGAGTAAACCGGAATAAATGCTTTCCAAACTTCCTCTTTCGCCTTGTTGAATATCAGCGCATAAATCACGCTGACGAGTATGTATAATGAACCCAGTAGAAACAAGAAACTCATATCTGAAAATGAAGCCATATAGTTAGTGTAGTGGTTGATCGAATTCAACGCGGCCAAACATACGGTTACGCAATTGAATTATTGATACTAGAACCAATCAATTAATGAATTATTTGGCGAAGCCTTCGAACTTAACATCCTTTAAGAGGTCGCTCATTGTAAAAACGCCCTTTTTATCTGTCAACCATTCGGCTGCTAAAACGGCTCCTTTGGCAAAACCAACTCGGCTTTTTGCCGTGTGAACGAGTTCAATTTTATCTATCTCAGATTCGTACTTAACGGCATGCGTTCCCGGTACATTTTCTACGCGATGAGAAACGATATCTAACTCATAGTCTTTATCAGTTTTCTCGTTTTTCCAGACGTCTTTTCTATCTAAGCCATCAATAATTTGGTTAGCCAAAGAAATAGCTGTTCCGCTGGGCGAATCAAGCTTTGCAGTATGGTGGGTTTCTTCCAAACTTACCTCGTAACCTTCATGCTCGTTCAGCAATTTTGCAAGTACTTTATTTGCCTCAAAAAACAGATTTACGCCTATACTAAAGTTCGAAGCATAAAGAAGGCTCTGATTGTGTTTTCGGCATACTTCCTTAACGTGGTCTAACTGACCAAACCAACCTGTGGTTCCTACAACAACAGGAACCTTGGCATCAAAGCATTTAAAAATATTGCTGACTACGCTGTGCGGCATAGAAAACTCTATGGCAACATCGGCTTTGGCCAGTTGGTCTTCTTTTCCTGCCCAATCGTCAGAATCGTTGAATTTGACTACAATTTCGTGGCCACGTTCCAAGGCGATTTTTTCAATCTCCTTGCCCATTTTACCATATCCAGAAAGGGCAATTTTCATTGTGTTTTGCTTTGCATTTCAAGCAAAATTAGAGTTTTATTTAAGCCTCAGCGTGAACGCTATTGCCGGTGCAGGCATTTGGTTTGCTCCAACCTGATGAATTGTAGGTCGCACTTTAAGCGTGAGGTCATCGCTTACATCAAAATCCTTCAAATGCGCATCAACACTAGCATCTATAATATTAAGAGCATAAAATACCCCGGTAAAAATGATAGACAAATCTCTGTTACGCTGATGAAAATCTACTAACTCGCGTAGATTGGCATCAGAATAAACACCATCAAACTCATCTACGGTAGTTGGGTCATCATCAACCCGAAGCAGATATGCGCTTCTATATGTTCGGCACTTTGTATCGCTAAAAACTGAACTATAAATAAGGCCACCAAACGCTCCGTAAATGATTGGCACCTTCCACCATTTTCCGTTGTAAATCTGCCCTAAACCTGGCAGAGCCGTGCTCATTATTGCTGCCTTAAAAGGCGAATGCTTCTTCTTAACAACCGTTGTATCGGTAGTTTCCTCTACTTCAATCTCAGCATCTTGAGCATACCCATAATCTACCGATAAGAACATCAGCAAAAAGAAAAACGGTATGAGATACCTACTCAGCAAGGATTTTGTTTGAGGCCAAATTACGGCCAAAGGTCTAATAACGACAGAACGCGTTTTAGTTCCTTTTCATTGTCGAAAGCGAAAGAAATACTTCCTTTTCCTTTTGAGTTGACCTTGAGATTAACATCAGCGCTAAGCTGCTCTGCTACGTTTTGCTTAATTCTCTGAAACTCAATAGGCAACTCTTTTTTTGCCGTTGTATTCTGCTTAGCAGAACGAGAAGCTTGCTCGGTTGCACGTACAGAAAGGCTTCCTTTTACAATTTCCTTGAATACTTCAAGCTGCTCCGCTTCATTATCAATGCTGATGATTGCACGAGCGTGTCCCATGGTAATTACACGGTCCATAATTGCTTTCTGAATTTGAGGTGGAAGCTTTAACAACCTTAAATAGTTGGTAATTGTTGAGCGCTTCTTCCCTACTCTTTCGCCTAGTGCTTCTTGGGTAAGGTTGCATTCGTCAATCAACCTTTGGTAAGATATTGCTACCTCAATTGCGTCAAGATTATCTCTTTGGATATTCTCAACCAACGCCATTTCTAGCATTGTTTGGTCATCCGCAACGCGTACGTAAGCAGGTACTTCTTCTAAACCTGCAAGCTGCGATGCTCTGAACCTTCGCTCGCCAGAAATAAGCTGGTACTTGTTTGGACGAACCATCCTTACCGTTAGCGGTTGGATGATTCCTAGCTGCCCGATTGAAGCAGCGAGTTCGTCTAACTTTTCTTGGTCAAACCGTGTTCTAGGCTGAAAAGGGTTTGCCTCAATTTCAGAAATTGGAATTCCCGAAATGCCTCCAGCAGCAGATTCTTCGTTAAGAACACCCTTAGCAACTAAATTAGAATCTGTATTGTCGAGCAAGGCTCCAAGGCCTCTTCCTAATGCACTTTTCTTCGCCATCAACTCAAAATTTTCTCACTCTCCTTAAGACGCGTCATTCCGTTTTTCTGCAAAATTTCTCTCGCCAAATTCAGGTAGTTGTTTGCTCCCTTAGAAGACGCATCGTGCATAATTATTGTTTTACCATGGCTAGGAGCTTCTCCCAGCTTGGTGTTTCTAGCAATTACGGTATCAAACACCAATTGCTGGAAATGCATTTTAACCTCCTCAACAACTTGGTTGGCCAAACGTAGTCGTTGGTCATACATTGTAAGAAGTAAACCTTCCATTTCTAAATCTGGGTTCAATCTTGCCTG
>JBMYXX010000194.1:0-5997 GCA_049608805.1 Flavobacteriales bacterium
GTAACCAACTCTACATATTCTGGAGCAGAAACATGGAGAATTGGCGCCTGGGAAGAAGGTACAACGGAGCCTGGTTCTTCTGGCTCTCCGTTGTTTGATCAGAACAAGAGAATTGTTGGTCAACTTTATGGAGGAAGCGCTTCTTGTAATCTTCTTAACGACCCAGATTATTACGGTAAGTTTTCAACTTCTTGGGATGGCCCAAGTAACTCAACCAGACTACGCAATTGGTTAGATCCGGATAACACAGGAACTTCTACCGTTGATGGCTACGATCCGTTTACACCAAACGTAGCGTACGATGCACAGCTGGTTAGCATAGACAACCCATCAAATGGAAGTTCTATTTGCGAAACCTCAATTGAACCAACGGTAACCATTAAAAACAATGGTTCTTCTACCTTAACCTCCATCACGGTAAACTATACCGTTAATGGCGCGGCAAGTTCAACTACTTGGACAGGCGCATTGGCCGCAGGTTCTTCGGAAAGTTTTACGTTGCCAAGCGTTAGTTTGAACTCAGGTTCAAATACCATTTCAGTTACATTGTCTAATCCAAATGGGCAATCTGATGGAGATGCAGGAAACAACTCCGCTACCGTTACATTCAATTCAGTTACGGGAGATACATTCATTACGCTAATCATCAATACCGATGATTATGGTTCGGAAACAACATGGGAACTAGTTCAGGATGGTTTGGGCGTAGTTGCTACTGGCGGACCGTATGCTGATGATGTAAATATTCAGTATGAAGAGGAAATTTGTGTTCAATCTGGCGAGTGCTACACGTTTACAATATTTGATGCACTTAATGACGGAATTTGCTGTTACACAGGAACGCAGAACCCGGATTATCAAGATGGAAACTATTCTATTGGCGATGCCGATAATGTGTTAATCTACACTGGTTCTGAGTTTGGGACTAGCGAAATCACAAACTTTTGTGTGCCAGATGCAGCACCAGATTGCCAAATAAATTACGGGTCGGTAATCAGTTCTTCTTCCGGGTTCAGACTTTACCCTAATGATAATGGCGGTTACATTACTGGTTCAAACAGTTGGGGAGATGTAGCAAAAGCGCAAGAATATGCAGCGCCAAGCCAACCGTCAGAAATAACAGGTTTAATAGCGTGGGTAGCTGCAAAAACAAACGTAAGTGGTACCAGCGTTGTGGCAAATCTTTACGATTTGGATGGTGCAGGAACCGAAATAGCAGGGGCAACCAATAACGCTCCGGGAACGGTTTTAGCAACAGGTACAAAGGCCTTGGCAAGAGTTGATACATCTAACTTCTTTACAAGATTTGAGTTTGATTCGCCTGCTTCGGTAAGCTCTGGCTTTGCTGTGGGGCTCAACTTCGCCAACTTCGGAAACAACGATGTAATCGGAATTGTTTCTAATAGCGATGGAGACGCAAATGGCAGCGAATTGGCTTGGGAATCTTGGGACGATGGCGCTTGGCACACAATGGATCAAGCATGGAACACGGCTTCGGATGGTGATTTTGATTTGGCAATTTTCCCAATTGTATGTCCGCAAAACATTACAGGAGTGGCAGATTTAACCAACCAGTTCAACCTCTTTCCAAATCCGAACAATGGCGAGTTTGTAATTGTGAACGGAAACGGACACCGAGGTAACTTACAAGTTTTTGACGCCTTGGGTCAGGTTGTTTCTGAACGTACTTTAAACGGGGAAACCGCAGTTAACTTGTCTATCGGTAATCAAGAAAATGGTATTTACTTGGTTAGAATTACCACGGAAACTGGAATTTGGAACAGCAGAGTGGTTGTTTCAAAATAGTGATGAATGGATAGGATTACATTGATGTAATCTGATAACAAACGGAGACCTTTCGGAAGATTGGTCTCCGTTTTTATTTTGATAGAATTTCTGCGGATTCCTTTCCAATTGATGTTCCAATTGCAACACCCATTCCGCCCAAGCGTACGGCACAAGAAACGTGTTCAGAAAGCTGTTTTACGATAGTTTTCTTCGATTGTCCTACGCCCATAATTCCGGCCCATCTGTGCTCAATTTCAAAAGCTGTAGAAGGTAGAATCAGGTTTTCTAAAATTTCATCAAGCTTGCTTTGAATTTGAGACGTGAGTTCTAGCGCGTCATTTGTTTCTCCTTCGGTATCTAAATCTCTTCCGCCACCAAACAGAATACGATTACCCACATTTCGGAAGTAGTAAAAACCCTCTTTCATGTGAAACGTGCCTTTGGGTTGCAATCCTTCGATTTCTGACGTAATTAAAACCTGGGCTCTTGCAGGCTTTACATCTAGTTCGGGCAAAATTCTGCTTGCAAAACCGTTGGTTGCTATGTGCAATTTATTGGCCTTAATGTTTAAACCGTTGCCAAATTGCACTTGAACAGAATTGGAGCCTTCTTCAAATTTTTTCGCGTCAAGGCCATTAAGAATAATTACACCAAGGTTTCTCGCTATCGAAATGAGAGAGTCCATCATTTGGCCAGTGTCAATAGCTCCTTCGTGGTTATTAACTAAAAGATGCTCAACCCCAGAAAACCCAAATTCATCAATTCTTTCGTCAACAGAAGAGTAGGTAGTCGTTAAGTCCAGTTTGGCGGCTAACTGTTTGTTTACCTCAGGGATGAAATTCAAACATCTTTGGTAAAGGTTTTCATCCTCTGGTCTAAATATTTCAAAACCACCACAAGGCTGGTAGTTGAGGTTTTCGTCTCCAACTAAAGAACGTAACTCGCTTAATCCGCCTAGCCTTTTTTCAATTAGGTTGTAAACTTCTTGTTCCGATGAGTTTTCTAGGTCAGCGAGAATTTCGCTGGGACTTCCAAAGCATGCGAAACCAGCATTTTTTGTGCTTGCACCAGAAGGAAGAAAGCCCTTTTCGGCAATTAAAACACGCTTTTTCGGGAAACGCTGTTTGTAAAATATTGCAGTAGTTAATCCCACAATTCCGCTTCCAATAATCAGCAGGTCAACGTTTTTCAGGTACTGTTTTGTTTCCCAGTAACTAACGGTTGGCGGAAAGGTTAAAGTCTTCATTCTTAAACTGTACTTGGATTTACTAAATCAAAAGTGAAACAAAAACCTCAGATTTCGGTAATACCAATGTTAAGCGCAAATTTGTGCAACAGATGATTGTGAGAAGACTGATAAATACTGTACTGATTGTTTCGTTACTAATCAGCTTCAGTTCTATTTCGTTTCAGGCCGTAGCCCAAGATAAAGGACTGGATATTACCGGGTCTGTTAGAGAAGGTATGCGCGGTTTAGAAGGAACCAAGCTTACGTTAATTAAGAACGGTTCTGTTGATGAAACGTTTGTAACCACCTCTAATGGTAAGTTCAAATTCTTTTTCGATGTAAACGCAACTTATATGCTGGATATCAGCAAACCAGGTTACGTTGGGAAAAAGATTTCGTTTAATACGGAGGTTCCTGCTGAGTTTATGTCGGTCTGGGATTTCGATTTTATAGTAGAGTTGTTCAAGGATCAGTCTGGTCTGAATAAGGCAATTTTCTCTAATCCGGTAGCCAAAATTCAGTATAGCAGAAGGCATAATGAGTTCGATTATGACCTTGATTATACTATGGAGTTTCAGAAACAGGAGGAGGAAGTGTTTGCTGAGCTTGAAAAACTTAATGAGGAGAAATACCTAGAAGAGGAAAGACTAAGAAAGGAGGCCGAGAAATTGGCTAAAAGTCAGGCCAAGGAGTTGGCGGCTGCCGAAAAGGCTAAAGCCGCTGCCGAAAAAGCCAAGCTTGCCGAAGAAGCAAAGCAAAAGAAAGCTGCGGAAGCAGAAGCTAAAAGATTGGCAGAAGAAGCCAGAGCCAAGGCAGAAACAGAGGAAAGAGCAGAATCTGAGCGTTTAGCCGCAGAAGAGGAGAAAAAGAAAGCGGCAGAATTAGCACAAGCTAAACTTGAAGAAGAGAAGCGAGAGGCAGAACTTGCCGCAGAAAAAGCTAAAAAGACGGAGTACGCAGATTTGGTGAAAGAGGCAGAAGCATTGTCTAAGGCTGGTTCTTACACAGAGGCCAAAGCCAAGTTTGAACAAGCTTCAAGAGTGTTTCCTGATAAGTTTGATTTAAGCGACAAGATTGGCGCTATGGAAACTCAAATTGCTAAAGCCAAAGCAGAGGCGGAGCAACGAGAGAAAAAAGACAAGCAATTCAACGATTTAATGGCGCAAGCTAATGAGTTGGCTGAGCTTAAAAAGTACGACCCAGCCATTAAAATGTTTGAAACCGCTGCTGACGTTAATCCAGATTCTGAATTTCCGGGTCAGCGTATTGCCGAAATGAAAGCAGCTATTGCGGCAATTGCTAAGGCAGAGCAGGACAAAAAGACGGCAGAAGCAGATTACAAACGCTTAATGAAAGAGGCAAGAGCGGCTGAGTCTGATCAAGATTATGGTAAAGCCAAGGATATGTTTGCTGAGGCTTCGCAACTCAAGCCAGGAGAGTCTGAACCAGGAATTCGAATTGCTGCAATTGAAGAAATTCTTGAGCGCCTAACCAGAGAGCGGAGAGAAGCTGATGAGAGAAACAAAAAAATCAACGCCCTGCTTGATGAAGGAATTGCGTTGCAAAAGGCAGGAAATTTAGAAGGTGCGCAAGGGAAGTATCAAGGCGCGCTGGATTTAGATGCCGAAAATGAAGAGGCAATTGAAAGGTTAGCCGAAGTGGCAGAAATACTCAATGCGGCTCAGGCAGAAAAGGAATTGCTTGCGAAAAAGGAAAACGATTTTGCAGAGTTTTTGTCTGAAGGTGGCAGCTTACAATCGGCTTCAAACTTTGCAGAAGCAAAGTCCAAATATGAGGCAGCTCTTGCTTTAGGTTTTGATGACGGTGCTGCTCAAAAACGAATTGATGACGTAAACGTTTTATTGGAGAAACAACAAGCAGGGCTTAAAGCGCAACAAGAACTTGCGGCTAAGTTCCAAGCTAAGTATGATAAAGGTGCTGAGTTGTTGTCAGAAGATAAGTTTGAATTAGCCATTGCTCAGTTTCAGGAAGCAAGCGCTTTAATGCCAGAAAATCCGGAACCTAATAATAGGATCGCGGAAATAAATGCGAAAATTTTAGCGGCTCAAAAGAAGAAGGAAGAAGAGGAAAAACGTAATGCTGAATTGGCTGGACTGCTAGCTTCAGGCAAGGACCGATTCAAGCAAAAAGATTATTCGAGTGCGCTAGAGGCATTTCGTCAGTTACAAGAACTTGACCCTGAAAACAAAGAAGCTAGCCTAAGATTAAAGCAGATTGAGGAAATCCTTGCGAAGCAAGAGGAAGAACGGATTGCTGCCGAAGAGTTAGCAAAAAAGCAAGAGAAAGAAAGGCTGAAGGCTGAGGCCGAAGAAGCAGCAAGGTTAGAGGAAGAGCGTTTAGCCGAAGCGGCACGTGTTAAGGCCGAGGAAGAAAAGCGCGCTGCAGAAGAGCTAGCTAAGCGGCAGGAAGAAGAAAGGTTAAAGGCTGAGGCCGAAGAAGCTGCAAGGATTGAAGAAGAGCGTTTAGCAGAAGAAGCTCGCGTTAAAGCTGAGGAAGAAAAACGTGCAGCAGAAGAACTGGCGAAGCTAGAGGAAGAAGAAAGATTAAAAGCTGAAGCCGAAGAAGCGGCAAGAGTAGAAGCTGACCGATTGGCGCAGGAGGCTCGCATTAAAAAGGAAGAGGAAAAAGAGGCTAAGCGTTTAGCAAAGGAGGCAGCTAAGGAAGCCGAAGCAGCAGAAAAAGCTCGTTTGGCAGAAGTTGCCCAGAAAGAAAAGGAAGAACAGGAAGCTTTATTGGCGCAGCAAAAAGCTGAGGAAGAAAAGCGTGCTGCCGAGGAATTAGCTAAGCAACAGGAAGAAGAAAGATTAAAGATTGAGGAGTCGGCAAGGCTTGAAGAAGAGCGTTTGGCTGAAGAGGCACGTGCTAAAGCTGAAGAGGAAAAACGTGCGGCAGAAGAGTTAGCTAACAAAGAGGAAGAAGAAAGGTTAAAAGCTGAAGCTGAAGAAGCCGCAAGAGCAGAA
>JBMYXX010000195.1:0-5962 GCA_049608805.1 Flavobacteriales bacterium
CCGAAATTACCAGCGTGTCTATTGACAAGGCCATTCCTCTTGGTTTAATTACCGTAGAGCTACTGATTAACAGCTTCAAATATGCGTTTGAAAATCAGGATAACGGAGAAATCAAAATCGTAACCCGAAAGTGCAATGAGGCCAACTATTCTTCGTGCTTCGAATACAAAGACAACGGAAAAGGCTTTGACCAACTGCCAAAAAGCAATGGGTTGGGAATGGAGATTATTAAGGGCTTAACTGGCCAGCTTCATGGACAAATTACCATGGACGGAAACAACGGGTTTAACGCCACAATTCTATTCTAGTTATGAGTAAGCCACTAAATATACTCCTGGTAGAAGATGAGTTTATGACAAGACGCTTGCTAAAGCGAAAACTCACAGAACTCGGGCACACGGTAATTGGAGATACAGATAATACCGATGATGCCACAACTATTCTGGAAGCAGAAAACGTGGACTTAGCCATCTTAGATATTAACCTTGGCGCGGGCAACAAAGACGGCATTTGGCTTGGCGAGTACATTCGGTTTAACAAGCAAATTCCGTTTGTTTATCTCACGGCTTACGAAACAACCGATATTGTAGATAAGGCAATTAACACGCAGCCTCATGCCTACCTCACCAAACCGTTTAATGAGTTAGGATTAAAGACTACGTTGGCAATTGCCGGTCAGCAATATGACAACAAGAAACCCGAAGAACCAATTGCTCACCTAATAGTTAAGGAGGACCGTTTCCTTAAAAAGGTCCGGTTAAAAGACATTGTAACCATTGAATCTGATGGAAATTACCTCTTGCTGAATACCACAAACGAGCAATATCGTTATCGGTCAACCATCAAAACGGTAATGGACAATCTACCGTCACACACTTTTTTGCAAACGCACCGAGCTTACATTGTAAATAAAGACCATGTAATTAACGCTAAAGCCACTGGCTTAATGATGGTTAATAACCAAGAAGTTCCTGTTTCTAAAGGAAAACGAGATGAGGTTTTATCGGTACTGAAACCACTGTAGAAAGGCTGAATTACGTGTAGGCTAGCTACTCAAACTCAAGGTAAGGACTTAGCTTCTGCATGGCTTCTTGGTTCAGGAGATGAACCTTTTTCAAATCTGAAACAGACTTGAAATTGCCGTGCTGTTTTCTATAATTCACAATTGCTTTTGTTTGATTGAAGTTCAAATAAGGATGTCTGAGTAATTCCTTAAATGTTGCTGTATTCACATTTAACCGCTGAATGTTTAGCGAATCGACCCACAGCTCCGATTCGACCTTGGCAAACTTGGCGGAATCCATTCCATACACTTCTAAAACTTGGTTTTTGGTAATGAATCCGCCTAGTTTATCTCTGTGTTCTATAATTACCCTAGCGAAAAACGGGCCTATTCCACGAACCTCCACAAGCATGGCAGAATCTGCCGAGTTGAGCTCAATGTTTTTGGGAACGTACTCAGGCTTTTCCCGCTTTAGCTTCTGCTCATAGTCGGGTTTATCCCATTGTTTCTTCGGCCTTTCGGGTAATGGTTTAATGTCGATGAAAGGTTCTAATTCAACATACTTTTCATCATCAACCACAAAGAGTTTTTTAACGTCTGCAGGTTTTCTGAAAACAGCACCTGCGCTTCTATACTTTACAACGGAAGCCGATTGCTTTGGACTAAATCCTAACGCAACCCACCCAGCGCTATCTAGCGTGTTTGGGTCAAATTTGAAATAGTCAATCTTCTTTGGAAGCCACGGTTTTGGGTTGTCAAACCGTTTGGTTTCTTTTCTAGTCTCCTCTTCAAACTGAACAATTTGTTCACCGTATTGAAGTTGAATTTCTTCCCACGGGCCTTTCCAGAAATAGCGCTGGTACATATTGAACCCTACAAGGCCAATAAGCACAATTACGAGGGCCATAATTCCCCTACGCTCGGTTTTATGAAAGGAGAGATACTCCTTAAACCAATTCGGTAACATTACATCCAGATTCCAATTCCGGGAGTAATGTTACAAAAAATCCAACAAAGAGTTTACGCGCTTATTTCCCTTTAATAGCCGACATGTATTTGGCCAACTCCTCTTTCACGTACGGTGCAAGAATAAACAGTCCAATCATGTTAGGAACCATCATGGCAAATATCATGGCATCCGAGAAATCGAGAACACTTCCCATTTTAGATGCAGCGCCAACTACAACAAAAAGACAGAATAAAACTTTGTAAATCTTCTCGTTTCTATCCGACTTACCGAAAAGGAATGTCCAAGACTGCATACCGTAATAAGACCAAGAAATCATGGTTGAGAAGGCGAACAACACAACTGCAATCGTCAACACAATTGAGAAGTGCGGAATAGCGCTGTCGAAAATGTGATTGGTAAGACCAACTCCTGAAAGTGTTCCTACTCCTTCGATTACCGCGTTTCCGTTTGCGTCCCCATAAGCAAAGGCTCCTTCAATGTTGTACATCACAATTACTAACGCGGTCATTGTACAGATTACAACTGTATCAATAAATGGCTCTAGCAATGCAACTATACCTTCTGACGCTGCATGTTTCGTTTTTACCGCGGAGTGGGCGATTGCTGCAGAACCAATACCTGCTTCATTTGAAAAAGCTGCTCTTCTAAATCCTTGAATAAGCACTCCAATAGCACCACCAGCAATGCCAGCACCAGTAAAGGCACCATTGAAAATTGCTGCGAATGCCGCTGGAACATGATTGAAATTCATCCCGATAATTACCAGGGCCGCTAGCACGTAAGTACCAGCCATGAACGGAACAATTTTTTCCGTTACCGAGGCAATTCGCTGAATTCCTCCAAGAATTACGATACCAACCAAAATTGCCAATACAATTCCGAAAACAGTACCGCCATAAGCTGACTCAATTCCTGCTGACGAAAGAAAAATCTCTGCTGCTTGATTAGACTGAAACATGTTTCCTCCGCCAAACGAACCTCCAACACACATAATGGCAAATAGAATGGCTAGAACTTTTCCAAGTCCTCCCATATTCTTAGCGGCAAGTCCTTTTTTGAGATAGTACATTGGTCCACCATAAACACGGCCGTTTTCATCTACTTCGCGGAAGCGTACACCGAGTGTACACTCAACGAATTTGGAAGACATTCCGAGTAAACCAGCTAGAATCATCCAGAAGGTTGCGCCTGGTCCGCCAATAGCTACAGCTACCGCAACACCGGCAATATTTCCTAATCCAACCGTAGCGGAAAGTGCTGCGGTAAGTGCCTGAAAGTGATTTACTTCTCCTTCTGCACCTTCAACTCTAATGGTATCTGGCTCATCTCCATCAACAGTATTTACAACACCAGAATCTACAGCTTCTACGTGCTCATATTTACCTCTAACGGTGTTAATGGCAGTCATAAAAAGACGCACACCAGGCACTTTAAATATTACTGTGAAATACAGCGCACCAAGAATTAATGGGAACAAAACCCAAAACACTTTAATGTCTTCCGTAAACGGGATTTGGTAGAAAATTAGCCCAACAAACCAACCAGTTGCTTGTCCGAAATAGTAGTCTATTTTTTGGTCCAATCCGCCTTCTTGCGCGAAGGTTAAAATTGGAAGTAATGCAGTTACGAAAAGCGAAATAAGCTTCTTCATGTAGGCTTAATTAAGTTGGTTTGAATTTGTGATGGATAACAAAAGTCTAAAAATAGATGGGATGAACAAGTCAGGCCTTTAGCATGGCGGCCAACTGTTTTTCCATAAGCGCAATTCCCTCATGGAAACTATGTGGCTCGTAGCCTAAATCTCTTCGTGCCTTATCAAGGATAAAACCTGTGATGGGCGGACGTTTAGCTGCTTGGTTCAATGTTTCCGAAGAAACGGGGTTAATTAAGCTTTTATCTAAGCCATAATAATCGGCCACTTCCTTCACCAAATCAATAATGGCGAATTGGTCTTTGCCAGAGATGTTATAAATCCCAGATGCATTTTTCTCAACCGCAAGAATACAGCCATCGGCTAAATCTTCTGCCAATGTTGGAGAACGAAATTGGTCATCTACAACATTAATTGGGTCGCCTTTTTCTAAAGCACCTTTTGCCCAAAGAACAATGTTTGAACGGCTCATATTGTCAACGATTCCGTAAACCAAGACGGTTCTTAAAATTGCCCATTTCAGGCTACTTTTCTGCACAATTTGTTCGCCTTTCCACTTTGCATTTCCGTAATAGCTTAACGGGTCTGCAACTCCTTCTTCATCATACGGACCTTCTTTTCCATTGAAAATGAAGTCTGTAGATATATGCACCAAATGACAATTGTTTCGCTCAGCAGCATCAACGATGTATTGAACTGCATCAACGTTTGCTTTATCGCAAGCGGCATGGTCCAGTTCGCAATCATCAACCTGAGTCATGGCAGCTGTGTGGATGATATGGTCTGGCTTTACAGCATTAATTACCTCATCTACATTGGTTTTATCGCCAATATCTAACGAGAAATACTGATAGCCGTTTTGATCAAGCAATCGGTTTTCACCTCTTGCCGTGGCAATGAGTTCCACATCACTCCTATCCTTAAGCTTGTAAACTACTTTTTGTCCTAACAGACCGTTAGAACCTGTAACTAAAATTTTCTTCACTCTAACGATTTATGTCATTTTTCATATTGGTTATTTGGTCGGATGTACCCAACACAAACAACTTAGAATCTTCCTGAATTTCCGTTTCAGGCTCTGGGTTAAAAACGTATTCGCCTATGGCGGTTTTAAACCCAACAATATTGGCACCCCAATTCTTTCGGATGTTCAATTCTTTAATGCTCTTACCGATGTAAGATTTCGGCAAAGACTTACACTGAATTTCCTCGATGTGCGTGTAAACAGACGATTGGCCGGTTAGCCGATCTATAAACTCAATAACATCTGGCTTTACCACCAGCTGCGCCATGTGAGCACCACCAACTTTATCAGGCATAATCACATTATTAACTCCTGCATGGCGGAGTTTCGTGTCTGAGTTTTCCTCTGACGCACGGCTAATAATCTTCAGCTTTGAGTTATTTACTCTTGCGGTAAGCACCACAAACAGGTTGTCTGCATCCTTTGGCAATGCGGAAATAAGTGCTCGGGCATCTTTAATTCCAGCTCGGAGCAAAACATCATCATGCGTAGCATCGCCTTCAATAAAGAGAACTTTATCGTTCTCCATTAGCTCCGTAATTATCTCCTTGTCCTTCTCAACTACCACGCAACTTTCACCATTTTCTATCAGTGTTTGATAGGCTTGACGGCCGTTTCTCCCATACCCGCAAAGGATGGTGTGGTTCTTCAATTTGTTTACAGATCTATCCACTCTAATGTGTAAAAGGAGTCTTCTAAATTCACCATCAACCACGTATTTAGTTACCTCGGTAATGGTGTAGGCGAATGTACCAAAACTGCCTAGGATGAGGAAAATTGTAAAAATTCTCCCTTCGAAAGAAAGTGGCCTTACCTCATTAAAACCAACGGTGGTAACGGTAATCACAGTCATATAAACAGCTTCCCAAAAATCGAAGCCTTCGAAAAACATGTAGCCAGTAACGCCTATCATCAACAGTAAACTGATAATGATAAACGGGAAGTAAATGGACCGCATTCTTTTTCTCACGGCCTCAAAGAAACATTATAGATCCCAAACACTTTTGCGTTTTGCTTGGATTGTTGGTTTAAAGTACCGTTTGTGCTCTAAAACAAACGAACTAATGAGGTAAACAATAATGGGCGAACCAAATGTGAAAAACGAGAGGTAAATGAAATACATTCTAATGCTCGTAGCCTTAATTCCTAGCTTATTGCCAAGCCAAGAGCAAACCCCAAACAATTGGAATTCGAACAACGAAACGTATCTGTTTTTTTCTTCTGAACTCAAGATTCTCTCCTCAAAATATTGGCACCTATTCTGCAATTTATGCATTTTTTGTGGTCGCAGAAGTTGGTTTTGAGCTCAATTAA
>JBMYXX010000196.1:0-5955 GCA_049608805.1 Flavobacteriales bacterium
AAAAAGTGATTGAATATTTGCAGCTTAAGCAGGTTGGAGAAATCGTTCGCGATTTAGATTTGGCGGGCCAAATTCAAAAGCAAGGAACGCCAACTATGGGCGGAATAATCATCCTTTCTTCCATCCTAATTCCAACACTTCTATTCGCAAACCTCACAAACGTTTATGTGATTTTGATGATTGTATCAACCATCTGGCTAGGTGCAATCGGTTTTGTTGATGATTACATCAAAGTTTTCAAAAAAGACAAAGAAGGTCTTGCAGGAAGATTTAAAGTGATGGGACAAATTGGCATCAGCATTATTGTTGCTTGCACACTTTATTTCAACGAAGATGTAGCGGTTAAAGAAAGACTTGCCAGTGGCGGAGAACCTATTGAAACAGTAATTGACGGGCGAACCGTAAAAGTTCAAAGCACGCCAGTTTACGGAGAGGCGCAACACTCGCTGGTTACCACCATTCCGTTCGTAAAAAACAACGAATTTGACTACACCGCACTTCTTGGTTTTTTAGGCGATGGTGCTGCAAAATGGGGTTGGCTAATCTTCATTCCTATTGTAATCTTTATTGTAACGGCAGTTTCAAACGGAGCTAATCTTACTGATGGATTGGATGGCTTGGCCACAGGAACATCAGCCATTGTTGGCGTTACTTTGGCCATTCTCGCCTACGTTTCTGGTAACATCATTTTTGCCGATTACCTGAACATAATGTACATCCCAGGATCGGGCGAATTGGTGGTTTTCATAGCGGCTTTCATTGGTGCGTGTGTTGGTTTCTTATGGTACAACCAGTACCCAGCGCAAGTTTTTATGGGTGACACGGGAAGCCTTGCATTAGGCGGAATTATCGCAGTGTTCGCTCTTGCAATTCGCAAAGAATTACTAATCCCGATTCTATGCGGAGTGTTCTTAATGGAGAACCTCTCTGTTGTAATGCAGGTGAGCTATTTCAAGTACACCAAAAAGAAATTCGGAGAAGGAAGACGCATCTTTTTGATGTCTCCACTTCATCATCATTTCCAGAAAAAAGGAATGCACGAAGCCAAAATTGTTGGCCGCTTCTGGATTGTTGGATTGATGCTAGCGGTACTCACACTCGTAACCCTAAAACTTAGATAATGGCAGAGCGACTTGTCATATTAGGTGGTGGCGAAAGCGGGACTGGCGCAGCATATCTGGGTCAGAAAAAAGGCTGGGATGTTTTCCTTTCTGACAAGGGAAAGCTAAAAGACGAGTATGCTAAAAACTTGGACAACTGGAAGATTGATTACGAAGAAGGAACGCACTCAGAAGAGAAAATTCTGAATGCCGATTTAGTAATCAAAAGCCCAGGGATTCCTGAAACCGCACCATTGGTTCAATCGCTTAGGAAGAAAGGCGTTGCTGTTGTTTCTGAGATTGAATTTGGGCTGAAGTACACCAATGCCAAGACCATCGGCATTACGGGTACTAACGGAAAAACCACCACTACCCTCCTAACCCATCACATGCTTGAAAAAGCGGGATTAAATGTTGGGTTGGCTGGCAATGTGGGCAAAAGCCTTGCGTGGCAAGTTGCAGACAAGGAGTTCGATTATTTGGTAATTGAACTCAGCAGCTTCCAGTTGGATGGAATGATTGACAGCCGAATCAATTTGGCTGTGCTTCTAAACATTACCCCAGATCATTTAGATCGATACGCAGGAATGGACGAATACATCGCATCCAAAATGCGCATTGCTCAGAATCAAACCGAAAACGATGCATTCATCTATTGTGCAGAAGATGAGAACATCAACTCAGCCTTAACCAACACAAAAATCAAGGCAAAACAATACCCTTTCTCGCTAGAAAAAACAGTAGCAGAAGGCGCTTATTCAGATCAAAACAATCTCAACATAAACCTCAATAATTCAAACTTCACCATGTCCATTCACAAACTCGCATTGCAGGGCAAACACAACAATTACAATTCTATGGCATCCGGAATTGTAGGAAGGTTGGTAGAACTGCGCAAAGATCTCGTAAGAGAAAGCTTGAGTGATTTCAATGCCGTTGAACACCGATTAGAAAACATCGGAAGAGTTCACGGAATCGACTTCATTAACGATAGCAAAGCCACAAACATTAACTCTACTTGGTATGCTTTAGAATGCCAAAATCAGCCAGTAATCTGGATTGTTGGTGGAGTTGACAAAGGCAACGATTATTCAATAGTTGCTGAATTGGTAAAAGACAAGGTAAAAGCCATCATTTGCCTAGGCTCAGACAATGAGAAGATTCACAATGCATTTGAAGGTATTGTAGAAACCATTGTAGATACAACCAGTGCAGAAGAAGCAGTAAAAACCAGCTATTACTTAGGCAAAAAAGGAGATGCAGTTCTGCTTTCTCCAGCATGCGCAAGCTTCGACTTGTTTGAGAATTATGAAGACCGAGGACGCCAATTTAAAACCGCTGTAAAGTCCCTGTAAACCATCAACCTACCCAAAACCCATTTCCCAATGAAAGAGAAATCTTGGAATAAAGAAGTGCAAACTGAAGAGCAGCAAATGTTCAACAGTTTGCTCGAATTGAGAAAGCAAATTATTGAAGAAAGTGTTTCTGACGTTCAAAGTACGCGTCACAGACAGGAACGGATTGGGGAATGGAATGAAATCGAATTCATTAATGATTCTAAAGCAATTAATGTCGATTTGACTTGGTACTCTTTAGAGCGTTTGCAAGGAACCGCTGTTTGGATTGTTGGAGGTTTACAAGAAGGACAGGATTACAGCATGCTAAAGGAATTGGTAAAAGACAAAGTGCGAGGTATTGTTTGTCTTGGACGTGAAAACAGCAACGTGTTTAAAACATTCATGACTCACTCTGATGTGATTGTTGGAGCCAGCACGGCAGAAAACGCGGTTAAAGCGGCTGTGGCATTAGCCCAACCGGGAGATAAGGTGATTCTTTCTCCAGCATGCCCAAGCCACGATTTATTTGAGAGTTATGAAGATCGTGGAGATAAGTTCACAAAAGCAGTTAAAGAACTTTTAGAGAAGAAATAAAGTGAAATTGTTAATGCGCAAATATCTCCAAGGAGACATGGTCATTTGGGCCGTGGTATTCTTGCTATCCCTTATTTCGGTGATGGCAGTGTACAGCGCAACCAACAATTTGGCTTACATCAAAAAAGGTGGGAATGCAGAATTCTACCTCATCAAGCATTCGCTGATCATTGTGCTTGGCTGGGGGCTAATCTATTTCACACATAAAGTTCCACACCAGTATTTCTCAAGAATAGCCCAGATATTAATGTGGGTTTCTATTCCGCTTCTTGCTATAACGCTTGTGGCTGGAACATCAGTAAACTCAGCCTCGCGCTGGTTAACCGTTCCCGTGATAAACATGTCGTTTCAGACATCAGATTTAGCTAAGCTAGCGCTGATAGCATATCTAGCTAGGCAACTGTCTAAACGGCAAGATTCTATGGCCGATTTCAAGGAAGGATTCCTGCACATCGTGTGGCCTATTTTATTGATTTGCGCACTCATTTTTCCAGCAAATTTTTCGACCGCGGCTGTGCTCTTCGCAACCTCGCTGGTTGTCCTATTTATAGGTCGAGTTAAATTGAAATACTTGGCAACTTTAGTTGGCGGAATTGCCTTATCTGGACTTATAGCCATCTTACTTCTGATGGTGGTTCCTGATGATATTGCCGATAAATATCTACCGCGTCACGCTACCTGGGAAAAGCGAATCAATACCTTCTTGGGTAAAGGTGATGTTGAGAATTTATCGGATGCAAACTACCAATCTGAGCAAGCTAAAATCGCTATTGCGCAAGGCGGAATAATGGGCGTTGGGCCAGGAAACAGCGTTCAACGAAACAGACTTCCTAGTGCATTCGCAGATTTCATTTACGCCATTATAATCGAAGAATGGGGAATGGTTGGCGGATTCGGAATACTATTCCTCTATCTCATACTTCTATTCAGAGGGCTTAGGATTGTACATAAAGGCACAAGCGCGTTCGGAACGTTACTGGCTTTCGGATGCATGTTCAGCCTCATTTTCCAGGCTTTCATAAATATGGCCGTTGCGGTGAATTTATTCCCGGTTACTGGACAAGCGTTACCACTGTTAAGTATGGGAGGAACTTCAATCTGGTTCACTTCAATTGCCATTGGAATGATATTGAGCGTTAGCCGCTCTTTAGATGAAAAACAACCTGAAGCAGAACTCGCTCATGTCTAAGGTTAAAATCATCATATCGGGTGGCGGCACAGGAGGACACATCTTCCCAGCAATTGCAATTGCAAACGCTTTGAAAAAACTTCAATCAGACATTGAAATTCTTTTCGTGGGAGCGTTGGGCAAGATGGAAATGGAGAAAGTTCCAGCCGCAGGCTACAAGATTATTGGACTTAAGATTGCTGGGCTCAACAGAAGCAACATGCTCAAGAATTTAAGCTTTCCATTTAAGCTTATTGGAAGCCTTTTGAAGTCCCGAAAAATCATCAAAGACTTTAAGCCGAATGCCGTTGTGGGAGTTGGTGGTTTTGCCAGCGGGCCAGTAATGTATGCGGCAAGCACCAAAGGAATTCCAACAGTAATTCAGGAGCAAAATTCTTACGCTGGAATAACCAATAAACTACTAGGAAAGAAAGCGAAAAAAGTCTGTGTTGCTTACGATAACATGGACAATTTCTTCCCAGCTGGCGCGATTATCCGAACTGGAAACCCAGTAAGGCAAGACATCCTAAATCTTGAAGGAAAACGAGAAGAAGGAATGAAATCCTTCAATCTAAACCCTTCGAAAAAAACGCTTCTGGTTATTGGCGGAAGTTTGGGAGCGCGCTCAATGAATTTGGCCGTTCAAGCCAACATCAAAACGTTTATTGATGCGGATGTTCAGGTAGTATGGCAAACTGGTAAACACTTCATATCAGAAGCCAAAAAATCAGTTGAAGAAGCAAACGCAACTAACTTTTTTGTTTCGGATTTCATCTACACTATGGACCAAGCATATGCGGTTGCAGATGTGGTTCTTTCAAGAGCTGGTGCGAGTTCAATTTCCGAGTTATGCATTGTAGGAAAGCCAGCAGTTTTGGTTCCATTCCCGTTTGCGGCAGAAGACCATCAAACCAAAAATGCGCAAGCGTTGGTTGATGTTGATGCGGCCATTCTTGTACCTGATAATGAAGCTGGTAAACGTGCTTGTCAAGAAGCGCTCACTTTACTTGCTGATGATGCTCAAATTGCAAAGCTGAGTACGAATATTAAAACTCTCGCTCTGCCAAATGCAGATGAGGTTATTGCTAAAGAAATCCTAAAACTGGCGAAAGCGGAATGAAGGATTTAAAGCAAATACAAGCGGTTTACCTGATTGGAATCGGAGGCATTGGCATGAGCGCCCTTGCCCGATACTTCCATGCGCAAGGCAAGAAAGTTGGCGGCTACGACCGCACCGCAACCGCATTAACCAAAGAGTTGCAATCTTCCGGTATTTCAGTTCAATACCAAGACTCGGTTAGCTCAATTGAAGAGCCATTCAAAACTGCCGACTCAACCTTGGTTATTTACACTCCAGCTGTTCCAGAAAATCATTCAGAGTTAGACTATTTCAGGTCTAATGGCTTTGAAGTTTTAAAGCGTTCTCAAGTTTTGGGAGCTCTATCTAAAACGTATGAAACCATCGCGGTAGCAGGGACCCACGGAAAGACTACCACGAGTTCAATTATCGCTCATTTGTTGAGATTCTCTTCAAAAGACTGTAACGCATTTTTGGGTGGAATAAGTACAAACTACAACACCAACTTGCTTACTTCTACCTCAAGCAATTTGATGGTGGTTGAAGCTGATGAGTTTGACCGTTCATTCCTTACACTTTCTCCTGATTTGGCGATTATCACATCAGTAGATGCAGATCACCTAGACATTTACGGCTCTTCGGATGAAATGCTGAAATCGTTCCATGAATTCACGGATT
>JBMYXX010000197.1:0-5955 GCA_049608805.1 Flavobacteriales bacterium
CTACCAAGCTGGAAAGGTTATCATACTAAGTGCTGTAGATAAAGACAAGCTTGTTCAGTTACCCCGAACGTTTGATGGCCCAATGGGCATGGCAACCGCTAAAGACGCACTTGCCGTAGCCACAAAAGATGAAGTTGTAGTGCTCCGAAACTCCAAAACTTCGGCACCAACCTATCCTGATAAGAAAAACGTGTATGACGGCATGTACCTGCCGAGAGCAACGTACTACACGGGAGTTGTAGCCATGCACGATATGGCCTTTTTGCCAAGCAATGAGTTGGTTGGTGTAAACACCGCGTTTTCTTGCCTGTGCAAGATTGACGATAACTTCAGCTTTACCCCATTTTGGCAACCAGATTTTATAGATGCACAAGCGCCAGAAGACCGCTGTCACCTTAACGGAATGGCGCTAGAAGATGGAGAAATAAAGTACCTAACCGCGCTAGGAACCACCAATACACCACAAGGCTGGCGAGACACTAAAATGACGGGAGGAGTTGTAATGGAATACCCATCTGGAAAGATTATAGCAGATGGTTTGGGCATGCCGCACTCCCCTAGAATTTACAACCAAGAGTTGTACGTTTTAAACTCAACGCAAGGCGAATTACTGAAAATAAACAGAGCTACAGGCGCCAAAGAAGTAATCTGTCAATTAGGTGGTTTTGCAAGGGGAATGTCGCGTTGCGGAGACTATCTGTTTATCGGAATTTCAAAGCTGAGGCACAACTCTACCGCCTTTAACGATTTGCCAATTGCAGATAAATCGTTTGCTGGTGTGGTAGCGGTATATCTGCCATACGGCAGTGTGGTAGGCAGCTTTCAGTATAACATGACGGTAGATGAGATATACGATGTAAAGGTGCTACCGCAGTTAACCCGGCCATCCCTTCTTTCTCCAAGAATGGAAGCAGTTAAAAACTCACTTGTAACTCCAACCGATAGTTTTTGGAAAGCGTAATACACTCCTCGTCATTGCGAGAAATTTCTTTTGGGAAATTTCGTGGCAACCGACTGAAAGGAGCTCAACGAGGCACGAGTTAATTTGGAGAGATTGCTTCGTCCTTCGTCCTCGCAATGACGTGCGTAAGCGTACCCTGAGGCGCTGAAAGCGAAACTCGAAGGGTACAGCGAGGGTTGTTGCATTTCTCCGCGTCTCTTCTTCTCCCGATATCTACAGAGGCTCACTCTCAATGACCTTCTAACAAGGCAGTGCCACTTTGATACTAACTTAGCACTCTAATGAAACGAGGCGGCCACGTTTACATCATGACCAACAAGAACAAGACAACCCTGTATTGTGGTGTTACTTCTAATCTCCCAAATCGTGTTTTAGAACACAAGAACCGCATCCATCCAAAATCATTCACAGCTCGATACAACTTGAAATTCTTGGTCTATTATGAAGGCTTTCATAGAATTGAAGAGGCGATTGACCGTGAGAAACAAATAAAGGCTGGTTCTCGGAACAAGAAAGAGGAACTAATTAATTCCCTTAATCCCGAATGGAAAGACCTTTATTCGGAGACTCTGGAGTTGGATTGAAGGAGATTGCTTCAGTCGTTCCTCCTTCGCAATGACGAGGGACCAGCTTACCTATCAAGTTGTGACGTCATTGCGAGAAATTTCTTTTGGAAAATTTCGCGGCAATCTGTCTCGGTTTACAGCAACCAACTGAAAGGAGCCCAACGAGGCACGAGTTAATCTGTTTCGGTTTGGCGCCAACTTGAATGAGATTGCCACGTTCGTCCCGATAACTATCGGGACTCACTCGCAATGACGTGGGAACCGTTTTTCTCTTCGTCTCCTCTTCTCCCGATAACTATCGGGAGCGTGATACAGTTTCCTACTTTCACTCCATGAACAAAAAGGTAACTGCATTTACAGACGATGCACTTGGGAATTTAGATGCTACGGGCGTGGCTGAGGCCATTGCTAAGAAGGAAATTAGTGTAGAAGAAGCTACCGAAGCGGCCATTGCACGGGCAGAAAAGGTAAATCCGCAGTTAGACGCCATTAAGGTAAAAGCCTATGATGATGCGCGGCAATACGATAAGCTGAAAAAAGACGGGGCGTTTTACGGTGTACCAACCTTTATTAAAGACACAGATAACGTAAAAGGCTACCCTACCCAAATGGGAACGGGTGCTTACACATCAAAAAATGCAAGGAGCAACAGCAAGTTTGTGAATCAGTTTTTGAGTAGCGGTGTAAACTACTTGGGCAAAACAACCTTACCTGAGTTTGGGTTGCTGTGCGCCACAGAAAACCCAAAATGGAACATTACCCGCAACCCATGGAATACCGACCATACTGCTGGCGGTTCTTCTTCTGGTTCTGCCGCCATGGTGGCAAGTGGTGCCGTTCCTATTGCCAATGGCAATGATGGTGCGGGTTCTATTCGTATTCCTGCGGCCATTAACGGTCTGGTGGGTTTAAAACCTACCAGAAACAGGCTTTACGGAATGGATGGTGCCGAGTTAATGCCCATTGGCATTGTGCATCAGGGCGTTCTTACGCGTTCGGTTAGAGATACGGCTTTGTTCTTCTCAGAAGCAGAGAAATACAACCATAACAAGCGGTTGCCTATGGTTGGGCATGTTACCTCTCCCAACAAAAAGCGGTTGAAGATTGCCTTGATAGAAAACCGCCCAGAAGGAAAGATGGGTCGGCAAGGGAGCGAAACCGTGGCATTGCAACAGCAAACCGCCAAGTTGCTAGAAAGCCTAGGCCATACAGTAGAAGAGATTCCATTACCAATTGATGCCGATTCTATGATTGGCGATTTCCTAAACTACTACGGGTTCTTGGCGTACATGTCTAGCCATTGGGGCAAGTTTGTATTTGGTGCTAAGGTTGATAAAGCTCAACTAGAACCCTTCACCCTTGGGTTAGCTAAACGATTTAAAGGCAATGCATTAAAGCTTCCGAGCAACATTAAAGCTTTACGCAAAATGGGAAACGTTTGCAGCGCAACTTTCAATGATTACGACTTGGTTATGACGCCTGTTTTGGCGCATAAAACACCAAAGATTGGTCACTTTTCTCCCGAGTTGAGTTATGAAGATGTATGCCGTAATGCAGTTGAGTTTGCCACTTACACTGGCCTTTACAACGTAACTGGCGAACCTGCTATTTCGCTCCCAATGGGATTAGATTCTAACGGAATGCCGTTGGGTGTTCAGTTTGCTGCGCCTTATGGCGAAGACAAGCGTTTGCTTGAACTGGCTTATGAGCTAGAGCAAGCCAAGGGTTGGGCGAAGATTACAGACTAGTTCTCTCCTACTATACCAAGTTTGGCGTTGCCTTTGGCTATCTTCTTTTCGGCACGTTTAATCTCTTTCTTAAGGTATTTCACGTACGCTTTTCGAATATCGTTGTCTTCAGAGTTGGCCAATTCTTTATTCAAGTATCCTAAGTAGGATTCTAATCCAGCAACTTTAATCTGAAGTAATTTCTTTGAAATTGTGCTCTTTTCTTCCTTGCTAATCTTGCTCATGGCTTCCGTTTTGTATGATGTCCCTAAAATAGATTGTTTGCATTGGAAAACAGCATTTACTTACGCTAAAGCATATTATCGTTTCATTACCTAAATGCGGTTTATGGCTTTCATCAAACGATTTTCGATATACTTGACTTCGAAATGAAAAAGCATCTGCAAATTATTGTTCGTGGTAAAGTACAGGGCGTTTATTTTAGACGAGATACGCAACTACAAGCACAAAAACTTGGCGTTAACGGTACAGTTGCCAATCAGGAAGATGGTTCTGTAATCATTAAGGCCGAGGCCGATGAAAAGGTAATCGACACTTTTTTGGCGTGGTGCAACCATGGTCCAGAATTGGCCAATGTAACCGAGGTTGTTACCACCAATGGCGAAATGCAAGGCTATACAAGCTTTGAGGTTCTTGCCGAAGCATCAGACTTTCTATCGTGAACATATTCAGCCCCAAACTCACCGAGAAACTAAGCAAGGCAAACCCAGCCTTGTTTTCCGCTTACGCCATCGTTGCAGCATTCTCCACCTATTTCTGCATGTATGCTTTCAGAAAGCCTGTGGCCGCTACAGGTTATGATGATATCTTCTTATGGGGAATGGGCATTAAAACCGTGTTCATCATCAGCCAAACCATTGGCTACACCATTTCTAAATTCTCGGGCATAAAGGTTATTGCCGAAATGAAAGGAAGCAAGCGTGCGTTAAGCATTCTTGGCCTTATTGGCGCTGCAGAGTTGATGTTGCTTGGCTTTGCCATGGCGCCAGAATTCATCAAACCTGTATTCATTTTACTCAACGGATTGGCGCTTGGCCTCATTTGGGGATTGGTGTTCAGTTTTTTGGAAGGAAGAACAAATACGGAGCTTTTAGGCGCTGGTTTAAGCGTAAGTTTTGTGGTCTCTTCTGGTTGGACAAAGTCTGCCGGTGTCTATTTCCTAAGCATGGGAATTCCAGAATTTTGGATGCCGTTTGTAACGGGATTGGCCTTTGCTACTCCTCTACTCGTTTCGGTTTGGTTGCTGGGGCATATTCCGCCACCAACCCAAGCAGATGAAGCAGCCAGAACCAAGCGCGCCCCAATGGATTCTAAGGCGAGAATGCAGTTCTTCAAAACCTTTAGTGTAGGAATTGTTCTGCTGGTTTTGGTTTACATGATGCTCACGGCTTTTAGAGATTTCAGAGACAATTTCATGGCTGATATTCTTTCAGAACACATGAGTTCTACTTCCATCGATTTTGGAACCATAGAAACCTATGTTGCCTTTGCTTTGCTGGCTGTTGTGGGTTCAATCATGCTCATTAAGGATAATCTCACGGCATTTATTGTCAATCACATTCTCATCATAGCTGGCTTCCTCATGGTGGGCTTGGCCACCTGGTTATTTCAGTCGGAGATGATTACTCCCAATACTTGGATGGTGCTAACGGGAGTCGGTGGCTATATGGGCTACATTCCGTTCAATTGCCTCCTATTCGAACGGCTTATTGCCACATTTAAATACGTAAGTAATGCTGGCTTCTTAATCTATGTAGCAGATGCCTTTGGTTATACAGCCGCAATAGGAATTATGCTTTACAAAGATTCCTTCGCATTAGATGGCTCTTGGACTGAATTCTTTACCGATGCAAGTTGGATAATGATGGTTGTCGGAACCGTACTAACCATTGCTTCCCTCATTTACTTTGTACAGAAGAAAAAGAAGTGGGTTTATTAGGCTAACCCTCTTGTCATTCCGAAGGACCCACCTGTCATTCCGAGGAACGAGGAATCTCTGGCTTTTTGCAACCAATCTACTGTTCAAATGAGAGATACTTCCTTCGTCAGCATGACAAACTAAATAGAGCAACACTCATTTTGTCCTTCTGAGGAACGAGGAATCTCTAGCTAATTAACACTGACCTGCTCTTCAAAAAGAGAGATGCTTCCTTCGTCAGCATGACAAATGAGATAGAACAACAGAACGTCTTGTCATTCCGAAGAGCACATGTCATTCCGAGGAACGAGGAATCTTCAGCCCATTACAGCTAACTTGCTATTCAGAACAGAGATGCTTCCTTCGTCAGCATGACAACCGAGGTGAAACAAATTACATCTTATTCGTAACAGGATTCCCAACGTTAAAAACACCAGAATCTCCGTAGTCTTTGTTCGGGTCGCGTTCTACATCAGGCGGAAATACATCGCGTTTCTCCTTGTAATACTCCTCACGAAAACTTCCTTCAGAAGCACGGTTATATGTAATGTAAAGCGCGCGTCTTGGCCTGTCGCTCACATTAGCATCTGATTTATGCGGAATGTATGAGTCAAAGAGAACAATATCACCAGGTTCAGTTTCAACGTATTGCCAATCTAAACTCTCGGCATATTCGGGGTCAACTGTAGCATCTGGCGCAGTAGGCAGCATGCCTTTATCATGCATTCCGGGAGACATCTGCAAGCAGCCATTATCTGGGTT
>JBMYXX010000198.1:0-5947 GCA_049608805.1 Flavobacteriales bacterium
TGTATTTTTGGCGCAAATTGATTTCTGATAATTTTTCATGGCCTATTTAAGTCAAACTCTCAACGAAGCTGCCGAAGGAAAAACCTTTGCGCTCAAACTCAAATACGCACTTTTTCTGTTGGGAACGGCCGTGTTGCTTCTTCCAATTCCGTGGTTGGTTGTGGTAATTGCCTCCACAATGCTGTGGGTTGGTTTAATTGGATGGACGTACAAAACAGCACCTGCGCTTTGGCTCACTAAAAAGACAGATGCTGCCGTTTTGTGGCTAGCGCGAAAGGTAATGAAGGACGAACGCGATAGTCCGTACCTCTATTCGTACATCGGAATTGGCATTTTAGCGCCTGTTCTCTTTCTGGGTTCCTACTACGTACAGGTAACGTTTTTGGGTGCCAACGATGGTTGGGGCTGGGAAAACTGGTTGGCCGCGTTGGTTTACAACGTGATGAATTACGGGCCGTATTTCGCCTTTTTCTCCAAAGTTGCTACCATGATTCACAAGGAAGGCCACATGCCAAAAGGCGTTTTCAAAAAACCACTTAGCATGTTCAATAATTTTCACGGGCATGTACTTTCGTTGCTTTACGGACACGTTCCACAGGGCTACCCAATGGGCCATATGCGTATTCATCATAAGCACGATAATGCTGCTGATGATGTTACTTCCACCATCTTCTACGACCGCTCTCATGCTGCGCGATTCTTAATCTATTTATTCGAGTTTGCACTTTTCTGGACTGGTATTTCTGTTGCCAATTACCATTACAAAAAAGGCAAGATGAAGGAGTTCCGAAAGATGGTGGGCGGCATGCTGGTATTCTACGGTTTTATGGCTGTGGTTATGTCAATCAATTTCTGGTTTGGGTTTGCTTATCTGCTTATTCCGCACATGAGTTGCATCTTCCTTTTGGCTGCCATTAACTATACGTGGCACGCGTGGACTGATCCTTCGGAACCGAAAAACATCTACAAAAACAGCATTACGGTTTTAGAAGGTCAGTACAACGTTTATAACGAAGACTATCATGTGGAGCACCACAAAAGACCACAAACGCATTGGCGAGATTACCCAGTAAATTATGAAAAGCATTTAGAAGAGTACAAGAAAAATCGTGCTGTCATTTTTCAAGACACGCAAGCATTTGAACTTTTCTTCTACATCCTTTTTAATGATTTCGATAAAATGGCCGACAAGTTTGTGGACCTGAACGAAGACATGAGCCGAGAAGACATTATTGCATTATTAAAACACCGATTGCAACCAGCTGCAGCGCACTAGTATTAGTTCTCGGTTAAAACCCGAAATTTAGCAGAAACGTTACAACCCTGTTTGTATGAAAACTGCTTTCGTTACTGGTGCAACTGGATTTCTTGGTGTCAATCTGGTTCAGCAACTTTTGGCTGATGGCTGGAAAGTAACCGCTCTCCATCGTAAAACGTCCAATCTCTCTTACCTCAAAAGGTTTGATGTAACGCTTGTTGAAGGAGCAATTACGGATAAAGCTTCGCTCGTTAATGCGATACCCGAAGGCGTGGATGCCGTTTTTCATGTGGCCGCAAATACGTCCATGTGGTCAAAGTTCAACGACCAGCAGTATCAAGATAATGTAATCGGTACCCGAAACATGGTGGAGGTTGCGCTTCAGAAAAAGGCGAAGCGTTTTGTGCATACTTCATCCATCTCGGCTTGGGGTCACCATCGAAATGAGATTGACGAAACAGCCGAATCTAATGCGTTGACCAGCCCAATGAATTACAACAAAACCAAGTATCAGGCGGAGTTGGAAGTGGACAAAGCAATTGCCAACGGGTTGGATGCCGTCTTCGTGAATCCGTGTGATATTATGGGACCTTACGATACCCATAATTGGTCGCAGTTGATTAAAGCGGTTTACAATAATGATGTGCCCGGAATGCCGTCTGGAAATGGCATCTTTTGCCATGTGAAGGATATTGCTCGAGGGCATATTTCAGCCTTCGAAAAAGGAAGAACTGGCGAGCGCTATTTGTTGGGTGGAGTTGATGTTTCGCTCAAAGAATTCTTCAATACTACGGAGCGGATTATGGGAAAGAAAGAATCGACTTTTGTGATGCCAGCTTGGTTGATGAAGGTTGCCATTCCACTCTACGCCATTCCATCGATATTCACGGGTCAAGAGCCGATTATTACCTACGAAAAGTACATTGAGGCAACGGAGCCAAAACATGTCGATTGCTCAAAGGCCATCAAGGAATTGGATTACAAAATCACACCGTTAGAAGACCAAATTCGTGATTCTTACGAGTGGTTAAAACAAGAGGGTTTGCTTGAGCGATGAAGCTCCAGCCGATCATGTGCCTATATGTTCTCTGCGCAACAGTTAAAACGTAAGCCACCAAGCCCAAAGAATGAATACACCCTGAAAAGGCAGCCTTAACCACAGCGCCCAAATGGGTTCTTTTCCGCCTGGTTTTGCCGATTGTAAATGGTAAATGTTGGCTGGAAAAACGGCTATCAGCAAAGCGATAATTCCCCAAGCTCCCCAAGTAGAGTATTCTGGGCACAGCAAAAGCACACCGAGAAATATTTCAATGACGCCAGTAAGATGGTTTAGCATTTTGTGCCAAGGCAAATATGGCGGCATCAATCGCAGAAAGAACTTGGGGTTCTTGAAATGGTAGTAACCCGCGAAAATGTAAAACGCGGCCATAATGTAAAGGCTGATGTCTTTCATTGTCTAAACTTACAAACCAGTAATTTGCTTGGGCTAATCAACATGGAAGACGTCACCAACTTTTACCTCAAACAAGAAGAGCCGAACCGTTCTTGTTTTCTGGCTATGCGAGAGATTGTTCGCAAAGCTGATGCAGAAGTTGAGGAAACCATCAAATATGGTTCGCCTTGTTTTGTCTACCGAGGACGAGCTTTTTGCTATTTGTGGAAAGACAAGAAAACAAACGAGCCTTATTTTCTGTTGGTGGAAGGAAAGCGTTTGAGCCATCCAATGCTAGAATCAGGTGATAGAAAACGCATGAAAATCTTAAGGGTAAGTCCGACCGAAGACCTGCCAATTGAAGCAATCAATGCAGTTTTAGAAGAAGCGCTCGAACTTTACAAAAACGGAACAATCAAAACGAAATAATGGGGTATAAGGTCAATACGGTTTGGAAGGATAAAATGGCTTTCGATAGCCAATTGGGGAATCATACTGTTCGGATGGATACCACTCCGGAGATGGGAGATGATTCTGGTCCGAGCCCCAAACAGTTGGTGCTGGCAGGACTTGCTGGTTGCACCGGAATGGATGTGGTTTCGCTTCTCAAAAAGATGCGTGTTGAATACGATTCGTTTGAAATCTACATCGAGGCCGACCTTACCGAAGAGCATCCGATTGTGTTTTCCGAAATTCGGATGATTTACAAAGTGAAGGGCGAAAACATCAACCAAGCCAAGGTTGAAAAAGCCATTTCGTTAAGTCAGGATAGGTACTGCGGTGTAAGCGCGATGCTAAAGAAGAACAGCCCAGTTAATTACACCATCGAGTATTCGTAGAACTTATTTCGCCAGCTTCAGGACGAGCATCTTGTCGTCCTTCACCGTTCCTGCAAAAATCAGGTCTTTGAATGGTGTAGCTACCGATGTTGCGGAAAGCTGCGAGCCATCGTTTTCGTAAACGCTAGTTACGGAGTAATCGCCTTTGGCGCGATACTCAATCTTAATGATTTCTGAAGGAGAAATATCCTTTCTGCGTTTAGCGTAGCCGGCAAAATGAAGCAAGTCTGGATGGCATCCAACCCATAAATTTCCTTTTTCATCAAACTCAATATTGTCAACGCCCGTTCCGCACGGAATTGCTTCTACGAACTCTAACGAACCATCATCTTGCGGTTGATAAACCCTTACTTCAAACCTTCTTGGCGAAGCGATAAAAACTAGGTTTCGCTCAGAATCTATATTGATTCCATTTGCGAATGAAATACCATCGGCAGCTATAGAAAATTCTTGCCCATCATAATACAAAACATTGGCAATTGCCAAGTTTCCATACTCCTCAACGAGTCTTCCAATGCCATGCTCATAACCGTGGTCGTTCGTAATGTAGTACCGCTTTTCATCCAAAAGCACAATGTCATTCGGGCTAATGAATTGACTTGACTTTTCGGTTCTGATGTGTTTGAGTTCTTCATTTATCAGTTCGAAGAATTCAACCGTATGTCCATCAATCGTATGGTTAATTGCGGCAATTGTATAGACGCTATCAGACCGATACATGGAAATTCCGTGAGGCGCAAACGGTAAACCAAAATCGGGAGTGAGGTGTTTTACCACAAACTCACCACTTACCAATTCCATCAGGTAAAGCCCACCATGTTCTTGTTCTGTTGGCGGAAATTCCTTCCTCGCGGTAGCGGAAATAATGGCGAAGGTTCCATCATCACTAACTACAATGTCTTCGGCACCTTTCAGCCCAATTTCTTTGACTATTTCTCCGTCAAAACGGCTTTCAATGGTTCGGAAAAAGCCTGTGGAATAGAAAGTGTAGAGCACGAAAGCGACTAAGACAAGGAATGCGGTAAGGGCTACTTTTTTCATGTAAAGGGTGAAATTTCAACCAATGTACGACTAACAAAAAAGGGAGACCCGTATTTGGGCCTCCCTCTACACTCGTTAAAGATGAATTATTCAACTGTTATTTCAGTACGATCTTAAATCGAGCGGTATTACCTTCAGCCTCAAGCAGCATCACATACAATCCTGCAGGTTGGTTCAGGTTCATTGTATAAACGGATTGCTGAATGTTTGCCATTTGGTGTACCAACTGACCGTTGCTACCGTAAACACTTAAGTTCACGTTTTCTAGCCCACCAAGGTTTACAGAAAGCTCTCCGTTGCTTGGCTGCGGGTAGATAGATACACGCTCGTTCAATGATTGGTCGTTTAGAGAAGTAATCATAACAGATACACAGTTTGTGATTTCTGTACAACCGTTGTTGGTTACTTCAACCGCGTAGTTTCCAGTGCTTGCTGGGGTGAAACTGTTTCCTGTTTCCCCAGCGATTGGAGCGAAATTATCATCGCAATCAACCCATTGGAAAGTTGCACCACTGTTAGTTGCAGAAATTGTGTTTCCTGTAGACATCACAGATGTGATTCCAACAGAATTGATGGTCAGATCAAGTGTTACCACAGAATCACATCCAGCTTGGTTAGTTAAAGTAACCTGGGCTGTATTGTTGTCTGATGTGTAAGTCGTTCCATCAATCCACTCGTAGCTATCGCAAGCGGTAATTACATCTGTTGTAGCATCTGGCTGGTTAATCGTTAGGTCAAGTGTTACCACAGAATCACATCCAGCTAGGTTGGTTAATGTAACCTGAGCTGTATTGTTGTCTGATGTGTAAGTAGTACCATCAATCCACTCGTAGCTGCTGCAAGCAGTGATTACATCTGTAGTTGCATCTGGCTGAGTTATTGTCAAATCAAGTGTTACCACAGAATCGCATCCAGCTTGGTTTGTTAGCGTTACCTGTGCCGAGTTGTTGCTCGATGTGTACGTAGTTCCATTGATCCACTCGAAGCTTTCGCAAGCAGAAATTACATCTGTAGTTGCATCTGGCTGGTTGATGGTCAGATCCAATGTTACAACCGAGTCACAACCCGCTTGATTGGTCAAAGTAACTTGAGCTGAATTGTTGTTCGAAGTGTAAGTAGTTCCATTAATCCACTCGTAGCTTCCGCAAGCAGTAATAACATCAGTTGTTGCGTCTGGCTGGTTAATCGTCAGATCTAATGTTACAACTGAATCACATCCAGCTTGGTTGGTCAATGTAACCTGAGCCGAGTTGTTATCTGATGTGTAAGTAGTTCCATTAATCCACTCGTAGCTGCCGCAAGCAGTGATTACATCTGTTGTAGCGTCTGGCTGGTTAATCGTCAGATCTAATGTTACAACTGAATCACATCCAGCTT
>JBMYXX010000199.1:0-5947 GCA_049608805.1 Flavobacteriales bacterium
GATGCTGAAAACGACCAATACAAGGAGTTTGGATACCGATTTGGGATAGAGAAAACTGTTTCTCTATCAGCGGAATCTCAAGGGGTTTGGTCTGTAGAAAACGGTAAAAATGTATGGCGATTAGCGGTTCATGCTCCACAAGCAAAGGCATTGAGTTTTGTTTTTACTGAGTTCAATATTCCTAAGGGTTCAGAGTTGTTTATTTACGATAAGGAGCAAACGCACTTTATTGGTTCGTTTAACTACACCAATCAGCAGGCCAACGGAATGCTTGCAACAAGTCTTGTTTATGGCGAGGATGTAATTGTTGAGTTCTCTGCAAAGGAGTCGATTGGGTTAGAAAACCTTGACCTCACTATTGGAAAAATTGTACACGCTTACCGTGGAATCAGCTCTAAGTTTGAAGAGATTAAGTATGGCCGTGGACCTTTCGGCAACAGTGGTTCTTGTAACATAAACGTTAATTGTTCTGAGGGTGATGACTGGCAGGTTGAAAAGAAATCGGTGGCGCTTATTGTTAACGGAGGAAGCGCTCATTGTACTGGCGCACTTGTAAACAATACAGCTAATGACGGGCATCCGTATTTTTTAACCGCGAACCATTGTATTACTGGCTCTGTAGGTAACTGGGTTTTCTATTTTAATCACGAAACATCTGGCTGTTCTGGCAACTCCGGACCAACAAACCAAAGTGTTTCTGGTGCTACGGAAGTAGCAAGTAATGGTGGTTCTGATTTTGGATTGTTTGAAATCAATAATGGAAATGCAATCCCAGGGAATTTTAATGCAGAATGGGCTGGTTGGGATCGCTCAGACAATGAAGGAGATGTTAGCAGCGCAACGGGTATTCATCATCCGGCTGGAGACTTAAAAAAGATTTGTCATGAAGAGGATGCACCGTACCATGCAATCCAAGGAGGTGCAGCTGTTTGGTATATAGATCAGTGGGAAGATGGAACTACCGAAGGAGGTTCTTCAGGTAGCCCACTCTTCAACCAAGACCATAGAATTATTGGTCAACTATACGGAGGTTCTGCAAGTTGCAACAACCAAAACGGTGCAGATTGGTACGGAAGATTTGGCGTGTCTTGGGATAGCAATAGCTCTACAACAAGATTGAGAGATTGGTTAGATCCAGGAAATACTGGAGTAACAACATTAGACGGCTACCCTACTGGTGCTGTTGAATACAATGTAGATGCAGCTGGTAGTGGTTTTCAGGATGTGCCAGAAGAATTGTGTGAGATTGAGTTTGTAGAGCCCGTGTTCGTGCTAAAAAACAACGGAATTAATACACTTACCTCTGCTACAATTACCTATAGCTATAATAATGGAGCTAATCAGGTAATTAACTGGACGGGTAATCTTGCTCAAGATGCTACCGAAAACGTTGCCTTAAACGGATTCTCTCCTCAGCTAGGAAATAACACCATTGACGTAACCGTATCTTCTCCAAATGGCCAGGCTGATGAAAACTCGAACAATAACAACTCAAGTTCAACTTTTGAAGTTGCCGTTGGCGAAGAAGTTCTAACCCTTACGCTAGAAACAGACAACTTTGGGTATGAAACGTATTGGGAGTTAAGAGGACCAAATAATCAAGTTGTTGCCTCTGGCGGTAATACTGAGGTTGGCCCAAACGGTGGTGGAGACGAGACTGCTGAAGCTGGAGACCCAGGAGCATACGCAAACGGTACAACCATCACAGAAACAATACAAATTGATGGCGATGGTTGCTATACTTTCTTAATTGTAGATGACTTCGGAGACGGAATTTGCTGTGGATGGCAGACTGGAGCTGGTGAATACACTTTGCGCGATGCGAATAACACCATTATGGCAGAAGGCGGTGATTTCGATGAAGAAGAAGAAACTGAGTTTGGTATGATTGGCGGACTATCTGTTTCTGAACTAGATTTAGGTCGGGTAAGTATTTACCCTAACCCTACTATCGGAAGCGTTTTTATAGATGTTGAAAAGAACGATGAGTTTGAGACAATTACCGTTACAGACGTTATCGGGAAAATCGTTTACTCACAATCAAACACAGGAAACACTCGTTCTGTAGTTGAACTTTCGCACTTAACAAGCGGTATTTACAACGTTAATTTGGTTGGTCTAAAAGGAGCGATTACCAAGAAAGTAGTCTTACTTAAAGATTAATTTACTGGAGATGAATAGATGTTTCATTCTTGTAATTGCTACGGCAATTTGCTTTTCTGCGTGTAAGAATAATGGCGGTGGTACGGCAACTAGTGTAAAAAATAATACTACAGAAGCCAAGGTGGTTGACTCACCGCTAAAGGAAATTATTGTTGGTGCAAAAAGGCAGATTACCGAGCGCCCCGACTTTAGTGTTATGAAGTGGTCTGTAAAAGAAGACGTACTTACTGCCGTAGTGCGGTATTCTGGCGGTTGTGGTCCTCATAATTTTAACGCTTATTTTTCTGGTGGATGGGCTAAGAGCTTACCACCGCAGGCTGTTCTAGATTTAGAACATATCAATCTAGAAAATGACCTATGCCGAAGTTTGGTGACTGATACTTTGTACTTCAACCTTGCTCCGTTACAATATTCCGCTTCTACAGAAGTAATTGTAAAATGGTCTGGAGACAATAAGACCAGTGATAATTATCGTTACGGAAAAAAGTAAACTAATATTAGTCTAGCTGCTTAACGGCATTAAGTAGCTTAGTGTTAAGGGATTCAGAAATCTGAACAAGTGGCAATCGGACAGCCTCACCGCAAACATTAAGTTCATTCAGAACACATTTTACTCCTGCGGGATTACCTTCGGCAAAGAGCATGTCAACAATATCAATAAGTTGATAATGTGTTGTTCTCGCGCTAGCAAAATCTCCGTCTAAACATTTAGTAATTAATCCTGAAAATTGCTTTGGTAGCGCGTTGGCTACAACCGAAATAACGCCATCTCCCCCACTTGCAATTAAGGGTAAACTCAAATTATCATCACCAGAAATAACCAAAAAACCCTCTGGTCTATTCTTAATGATTTGCATGCACTGGTCTAGGTTGCCTGATGCTTCCTTTACGGCCACTATGTTCTCAAAATCGTTAGCGAGTTTAAGTGTAGTTGCCGCTTCCATATTAGAAGCCGTTCTTCCGGGAACGTTGTAGAGAATAATTGGCAACGGAGATGCTTCAGAAACAGCTTTAAAATGAGCGTAAATACCATCTTGCGTTGGTTTATTATACGCTGGAGAAACAGAAAGAATAGCACTTAACCCAGCAATATCTAGCTTTTCTAATTGAGTACAAACCTCGGCTGTATTGTTGCCGCCAACTCCCAAAACAACGGGTAATCTGTTCTTATTCGTCTTAAGAACACAGTCAAGTACTTCTTGCTTTTCACCTTTGGTAAGAGTTACACTTTCTCCCGTGGTTCCCATTACCACCAAATAGTCAACGCCACCTATAATTAAATGCTCGGTAAGCTTTTCTAATGCCGAAAAATCAACACTTCCTTCCTCATTAAATGGTGTAACCATAGCAACACCCGTTCCCCTCAATTCCTTCATTTTTTTTCGTTTAGCATGGTTAGATAATGCTTTATCTGCTCTATGAAAAAGCCATGTCCGGCCTCTCCATCTACATCAATCATTAAATCATAAAACTCCTTGAATTTATCTCCATAGCGCCCCACTTTAAACTGGGCTCTAGACAGTCCAACAATAAAAAGCAGTGGAATAGACTTGTTAATTCTAAGGTCGATTAGAATATCAAATGGCTCGCTAATAAAGCCAGCAACTTTTCTGCCTTGCGGCTTGTAAAACCAGTTAAAATCTTCTTTTGAGAAAAAATCGAAATCCTGACTGGATTGCAAAAAAGCCGATACTTCTGCCTTGGGCACAAAACCAAGCGCTTTTACTTGTCTAAGGCCACCACCTCTGAGGTAGTCTGTAAATTCTCTAATCTGTTTGAATGTGTTCTCATCCTTGGCATTAAACACAATTCCGATGCTTCTGGCCGAATCAAGTCCCATTCCCTGAACATCTCGTTTACGAATACGCATTTCCTTTTGCAGAAAATACGAGCCAACGGTTAGTCTAACCTTATTGACAATTGCTATATCTGGGAGCCATTGCTTCACGTTACAAATTACGCAGATTGAATTTGTTGCGTATTTACAAGTTCAGAAGAGTTGTTAACAGCGCGTTGCAGAGAAGTTATTTGAGTTCGCTAACGCTTTTTACATCAAACGTTCGTTTGGTCACACTTAAAGTGTTTTCGCCCTTCACCTTTATTCTGTAACCGAGGATATTAAGAAAGTTCACGCCCAACATTTTAGCGCTTGCCGTGCTTAAAATTAAAGTATTAGTGTCGTTTTTGTCTCTTGAAATCCCTGGTAAAATAGGAAGAACACTACCAATATTGAATTTGCGCAGAGCCTCAGACAAGCGCAACCAAGAAGGCGATAATTCTCGCGCTAAAAAGAAGCCATCATTCCCTTTTTCTTGGTAAAGAGGCATGAATATTCGGCTTGATTCTAAAGCCGTTATTCCACCTTGATTGGATTCTGCAAGTTGCTCACCTTTTTGAACTTCTTGCAAATTGGAATATCCTGGCAGCATCTTAAAACCGTCAGCAGGTTTAACCTCTTTCCTAAACCATACTTCAAACACCTTTCTTAAATCTGCGTTTGATTCGGTTAAAAGATTCAAATGAGCGTTGAATTGAGGTAAAGCTTCTTTTGATATTAAACCACCATAAACCATTGAAAGCCAAGCAAAAGCTTCATGGTATTTTACACTGTCTTTGTTGTGATGTTCTCCTGCTTCAAACGCCAAAGCAGGATATCCTAGCTCCATAATCCAATTCATTATAGGGCCAACCAAAAACTCCTCAATTCCTACTACAACAGGAACAGGAAACTGTGTTGCAAATTGCCTGTTTATAACCGTGTCGTTTAGGGTGATGAAAGGAACGGTTGGACCAGATGTGGTATGTAAATCGATACAGTAAATCTGCTTGTTATGCTTTTTAAAAATGGCTTTTCCGAGTTCAAAAAGTTCCTTTTGTTCCAACACATCTGCGTTAGATGAGGATGGGTCAAACTCATCGTTCTCAAGTTTATTAATGCGCTCTTTGGTCCAAACACGGTTAAGGTCTTCTTCCTCAAACCGAATGTTCTTTTCTAGTGCGTTTAGGTTACCCGCAATGGCGTAAATGCTACCCTTAATGTTGGGTTGGGTTTGATGGATTTCTTCCATCACATTTTGAAGTGCAAGAACTCCTGCAGACTCGTTGCCGTGAACGCCACCAAAAAAGACCAAAACTGGCCCTTCGGTGTTTCCATGATACTCGCCTATTATTCGCTGCGTTTCGTAATGTTTATCGAACGCCTTGCTGTAAAACTTCACTTTCCTCAACGCCTACTCTTCTTCCAGTTCTGAGACGTCAAACTTAGTAATAACTCCAACCAACTTGCCATCATGGATTACAGGTAAAGCACCAATGCCTTGCTCTATCATTAATCGTTTGGCATCTAGTATTTTATCGTTTGGGTCTGCGGTAATAACGTTACGCTCCATTATTTCGGAAGCAAACATGTTTCCAAGCTTTCCGTGTTTTTGTTTGGCGTTTTCTAGGTTGGTTCTTGTAATAATCCCAAGACATTCGCCAGCTTCGTTTTCTACCGGAATATGATGAAATCCTCTCCACTCCATTATTTTCTCAACCAACTCAACCAAATCATGTTCATGCGCTGTTTGAGGGTCGGTACTCATCAATTGATAAACATAAGCCAGCTTTAACTCATTGCCAGTGAGTTGATCTTTAGAAGCCAAAGGCCACTCGCCTACTGGCTTTCCGCTACATTGGTTTCTGTGCATTAAAGCAGTCATTCTGCGCAAAGAAATATCGCGCATGTGTCCTTCTTTAAGTTCACGATATGCGCTTTTCATCCATTGCGCGCCATTTCTACTTG
>JBMYXX010000200.1:0-5933 GCA_049608805.1 Flavobacteriales bacterium
TTGTGTTTTTCGCACTACCAGAAACCGCCAACGTACCTCTTGCAGGAGTTTTGGCCGCCTTTGTAGTTGGTGGTCTAAGCATTGTATTAGTACAAGGAGGAATTGGCGTTTACCCACTGTTTGTGGCGGTAGTTTTAGAACTATACGGCCTATCGGAAACATCTGGAGTTACACTTGGATGGATAATCTGGTCCGGGCAAACCGCTATGCTGCTGTTTTGGGGTGCCATTTCGTTAATTGCAATGCCGCTAACCAATACATCCAGTCTAAAACCCGAGTAAAATCATCTGTTTATATTTGAGTTCTGAATTCTTCACCATGAGACGATTCCAATCAATAAGTTTTTTACTGTTAATCTGTGTAGGTTTAACCACAAACTCTTGTAGTTCATCTAAGCTCGGAAAGCTAGAGGGGCAATGGCAATTGTTTTGGATAAACAATTTGGCAGACAACAATATCTATGTTTGGAATTTTGAGGAAGGAGAAGTGACCATTTTAGAATATGATACGGACAGCCCTTTACCGCAACCAACTGTGGGAGCACGAGCTCAATACAAAACTACAGCGGGTTTTACGTCAGCCGTTGTAGAAATTAGCGGATTCGTCCAATCAGAATCTTCGCCAAATGCAATTTCCCAAATATCTAATGGTCAATGGACCATTGACGTAATCGACAATGAAGTTATGAGACTAGCAACTGCCGACCAAGAAGGTAGCAATGGGAGTTACGTCATCCGCGAATTCACACGCGTAGAGTAATTTCCCATCTTTGCCACAATGGCAAAGATCAAAACCAATTTTTTCTGTCAAAATTGCGGTCACTCCTCCCCTAAATGGGAAGGAAAGTGTAGTTCTTGTAATGAATGGAATACCTATGTAGAAGAGGTGGTTTCCACCAAATCGGTTTCTACGCAAAAACCAAAGCTAGGAGCGTCTGGTAAGCAGTTCGAGATTCGATCAATAACGGAGATTGAAGCCAACCCAGAGGTTCGGTTTAAAACACCAGATTTAGAGTTTGACAGAGTGCTTGGTGGTGGCTTAGTTCCGGGCAGTCTTACACTTATAGGCGGTGAACCAGGGATTGGGAAATCTACGCTGCTCCTTCAACTTGCCTTGCAATGGAAGGGGAAGAAAATCCTCTACATATCTGGTGAGGAAAGCGAAGGCCAAATACGGATGCGAGCTGAACGAATCGGCATTCAAAATTCCGAATGCTTCATACTTACAGAAACCTCAACCCTCAAGCTTTTTAAGCAGATAAAAAAGCTTAATCCCGAGGTTATTGTGGTTGATTCTATACAAACCGTTCATTCAGATTTGATAGAATCTACACCAGGAAGTGTATCACAGATTAGAGAATGTACAGGAGAGTTTTTGCGCTTCGCGAAGGAAACTGATACGCCCGTAATTCTAGTTGGACATATCACAAAAGATGGCTCGATAGCTGGGCCTAAAATTTTGGAGCATATGGTTGATACCGTCCTTCAGTTTGAAGGCGACCGACATCACCTTTACCGTATCGTCCGTGCCGTCAAAAACCGTTTCGGTTCAACTCCAGAACTAGGTATTTACGAGATGAAATCAGCTGGACTTGAAGCTGTTTCTGACCCAAGTAGAATTCTTGTCCCAGATAGAGAAGAACCGCTGAGTGGCGTTGCCATTTCAGCTACGCTGGAAGGGATTAGACCCATGCTTATAGAATCTCAAGCCTTGGTTAGCTCGGCAGTTTACGGAACTCCTCAACGTTCTTCTACTGGATATGATTTACGAAGATTGAATATGCTTCTAGCCGTTTTAGAAAAACGCTGCGGCTTCAACCTCGGAACAAAAGACGTGTTCCTCAACATTACAGGTGGACTAAAAGTTGACGACCCAGCACTTGATTTGGGAGTAATCTGCGCTATACTTTCTTCCAATGCGGATTTGCCAATTCCGCCAGACAATTGCTTTGCTGCTGAAGTTGGATTGAGCGGAGAAATACGCCCAGTAAATCGCATTGAGCAGCGGATTGAAGAAGCGTCCAAAATGGGGATGAAACGTATTTTCATTTCTAAGAGAAACGCAGATTCAAACGTGATGGAAACCAAAGGAATTAAGGTGGTTCCCGTGGCTAAAGTCAATGACGTTTTTACGCAACTTTTTGGTTAACAAACATTTAACAAATAGAGGTTGTAGGGTTTCATGAGGAATCTACTTTTGCGCGCCATTTTTAAAATCGGAAATCATGCAGTTAAACATCAAAGAAATCGCCACCGCAACAATGATTCTGTTTGCCGTTATCGACATCATCGGTAGCGTTCCAATCATTATTGATCTCAGACAAAAAAACGGCCATTTAAAATCTGGGCTGGCAAGTTTTGTAGCTCTGATTATTATGATTTTGTTCCTGTTTCTAGGCCAAAACATCCTCAGCCTTATTGGAATTACAGTTGGAGATTTCGCGATAGCAGGTTCACTGGTTTTATTCTTTCTCGCCTTGGAAATGATTCTAGGAATTCAACTATACAAGGAAGATGACTCTCCTTCAACCGCATCGGTAGTTCCTCTTGCATTTCCACTAATAGCCGGGGCAGGAACGCTTACTACACTCCTTTCTTTAAGGTCGGAGTTTCATGTGATTAACATTCTCATTGCCATTGTAATAAACATTTCGCTGGTTTACTTGGTACTTAAAACAACTGGGCGTATTGAGCGTTTCCTTGGTAAAGGCGGCATAAATGTGTTAAGAAAAGTATTCGGGATAATATTGCTCGCAATTGCCGTTAAGCTATTTAGAACGAACCTTGGAATTTGATTTTCGTAATTTTGAAACGTGAAAGTGCTTAAAGCCATATCGAGTTGTTTGCTGGCCATTTTGGTTTTGCTATCGAGCATGGGCTTTTACGTTGACCACATGGTTTGCGGAATGAGTGGCGAGCACAAGCTGGCCATTAATCAGACGATTGATTCTTGTGACGACAGTTGCGACAGGAGCGATGAAGATGCCGTAAAGCGCTCTTGTTGCGATTACAACTCCAATTATTTTCAAGAGGATTTGCCTGCAAATCCATCACAAAAAACAGACAAACAGCAGTTTTCTAGTTTCAAATACGTCCCCGTTTCGGAGTTGTTTGAAACGGTTAATTGTGCCGAAAGCTGCTGCTTTGACCTAGTTGATGAACCCGACATTCTACCATCCGTAGAACGTCATATTCTTCTTCAAACATACCTTGTCTGATACCCCAGTTTTGGTTGGCGCTCTCTTGCGCCTGACTTTAATTATCAATCAAAACTGTAATCATGAAACAATTAATTCTGCTTGCGCTGATGCAAGCACTCATAATACTAAACGTCCACGGACAATCGCTCAAAGGGCATGTTCACGAAGAAGGTGAACAGAAACAAACACCGTTAATTGGTGCAAGCGTGGTTTGGCTTGGCACAACCATCGGAACAGCAACCGATGTAAATGGAGAATTCTCCATCAACAAACCAGAGTCGTTGCCAGCCAAGCTTGTTGTAAGTTTTGTTGGCTATACGCCAGATACGCTTGTTATAACTAGTCTAGAGAAGAAGCTAGAAATTCAGTTAAAGCAGTCGCTGCAACTCGGTACCGTAACTGTATCGGAACGCCAAGAAGGCTCTGCGTTTAAGTTGCTTGACCCTGTCATTTCCGAATCTATAAATAGCGGAGAACTTCAAAAAGCCGCATGCTGTAACCTGTCGGAAAGCTTTGAAACCAACGCTTCTGTCGATGTAGTTTTTACAGATGCTGTTTCTGGCGCAAAGAAAATTCAGATGCTTGGTTTGGATGGTGTTTACACACAAATTCAGGCAGAGAACGTTCCATTAATTCGCGGGCTTTCTTCCAATTACGGTATGGGGTTTATTCCTGGGACATGGATTGAATCCATTCAAATAATTAAAGGCCCTGGTTCGGTGTCTAATGGATACGAAAGCATGGTTGGACAAATCAATCTAGAATACTTTAAGCCAGATCAGGCAGAAAAACTGTTTGTGAATGCGTACAGTAGTTTGGGCGGAAGAGCAGAACTCAACATTCAATCTGGACACGTTTTCAACGAAAAGGTTGGAATGAACATCAATGCGCACGCCAGCGGAGTGTTCAGAGAAAACGATGGAAACAAAGATGGCTTTGTTGACATGCCTCGGTCTCAGCAATACAACCTTCTTAACCGCTGGAAATTCTCTGACAAGCACCTTGTGGGTCAAATTGTGTTGCACGGATTGTATGACAATAAAATTGGTGGTCAAGTCGGTTTTAAACCAGAACAGGGCATCCAAATTACTGGTCCGTACGGAATTGAAATCACGAACAGACTAGCAAATATCCACACCAAAACGGGTTATATCGTTCCGAACGAAAAAGACATGAGTGTGGCGCTCATCACCAATTGGAGATACCACGACCAGAACTCGTATTTCGGTTTAAAACGATATTCAGGTGTTCAGAAAAGCACAAATTCTAACCTCATTTTCTTGAAGGGATGGAATGAAGATAAGCACGTTTTGAAAATGGGCGCTTCATTTAATTACGACAATTACAGAGAGAGTTTTAACGACAGCACCTTTGCACGAGAAGAGATTGTTCCTGGTGCTTTTGCCGAATATACTTTCAGAATTAAGACGAAGTTTTCTGCGGTGGCTGGTTTCCGTTTCGACCATAATTCGGTTTATGGTTCATTCTACACGCCAAGGCTGCATTTAAAGTACAATCCAACCGAAAACACCGTACTTAGACTTACTGGCGGAAGAGGTTATCGCGCAGCAAATGTGTTTACCGAAAGTGCTGCATTAATGGCGAGTTCGCGAAGCGTAAACGTTCTTGAAACGCTAAAGGCTGAAGTTTCTTGGAATTACGGGGTAAGCGCATCACACAAGTTTAAAATCTTGGGTAGAGAAGCATCTGTTTACGCTAGTTTTTACAGAACAGATTTCGAAAATCAGGTGGTGGTTGATTTAGACCAAGACGTTCAATCGGCTAACATTTACAACCTAAGTGGTGCTTCTTACTCAAACAGTTTACAAGCAGAATTTGGGATTGAGCCAGTAAAACGTTTTCAGATAAAAACGGCCTACAAATGGAACGATGTTCAGATGACAACTGCAGGTTCTTTGAGAACAAAAGCATTAGTAAAACGACACAAATTCTTGACAACATTCAGCTATGCCACCAACTTTAACAAATGGCAATTTGATTTAAGTATTCACGTGCACGGACCGTCTAGGATTCCGTCCACTTCTTCTAATCCAGAGGAGTTTCAGCTGGCAACTAGTTCGCCTTGGCATGTTACAATGAATGCTCAAATCACCAAACGATTTAAGTGGTTCGATTTGTACGCTGGAGCTGAGAACATCACCAATTTCAGGCAGCAGGACCCAATTATTGCAGCCAACGACCCTTACAGCCAATACTTCGATGCTTCGTTGGTTTGGGGCTCGGCCATGGGTATTAATCCATACTTAGGAATACGTTATAAATTGAAATAAAAGAGAAATGAAAAATTTAATAATCGTACTAGCAACGGTGCTGGTTTCAACAGCAGCATTCGCACAGAAATCTATCGAAACTGTTGAAATTCAAACTTCTGCGGTTTGCGATATGTGCAAGGAAACCATCGAAAAACAATTGGCTTTTACTAAAGGAGTTACCGCAGCCGACTTAGAGGTTAAGACGGGCATTGTAACCGTTGGTTTTAAGTCGAATAAAGCTTCAATTGAGGACATTCGCGCAGCAATAAATGAGGTTGGTTATGATGCTGATGACAGCCCTGCAACCAAAGAGGCTTACGACAATTTGCATCATTGCTGTAAGAAGGATTCGCATTAGGCTTTTATCATCCTGAGTGTCCGCCTCGGGCGGATGTATCGAAGGGTTGACGAAAGCCACCGCACATTCTTCGATACATCTCGATTACATCGAGCTACTCAGA
>JBMYXX010000201.1:0-5920 GCA_049608805.1 Flavobacteriales bacterium
TAACCTACAAAGCAACCACAGACTCTAAGCTTTTCGAATGGGATTCGTACTTAAAACCCATTATTCGACTGTTTGCAGTGCTAAAAACTAAACTGTCCGTAAAGTGAATATTCTACAGGTTTGTTTAAAGCCGCCATACCCAAAAGTTGATGGCGGTTGCATGGCAATGGCGGCAATTACGGAAAGTCTTCTTCTAGGGAAACATGAGGTTAAATGCCTCACAATGGCAACGCATAAACATCCCTTTCGGTTAGAGAAAGTCCCTCAGAAAATTCAGGATGAGACCAAAATTGAGTCGGTTCAAATCGACACAAAAATTAAACCTCTTGATGCGCTAATAAACCTTTTTGGCTCCGCTTCTTACAATATTGAGCGCTTTGAAAGTGAAGAATTTGAGGCTAAATTGATTTCAATTCTAGCAGCAGATGATTACGACACCATAATCTTAGAAAGCCTTTTTTGCACGCCTTACATTGCTTCTATCAGAAAAGTATCCACGGCAAAAATTATTGTCAGAGCACATAACGTAGAGTTTCAAATTTGGGAAGCGTTGGCGCTTGGCCAGTCTTCATTCTTGAAGAAGCAATACCTCGGCCTTTTGGCCAGAAGAATGAAAGCCTATGAAATTAAGGCGCTGAACAACGTAGATGGCATTCTTTGCATAACAGAAGAAGACAAAAGGGAACTTGAACAACTTGGAGTAAATACGCCAATAGATGTGCAACCAATTGGTATGAATATCAGCGCACTACAGTATAAAACCCCGAAAATTGGTGCCGCAAACCTTTACCATGTTGGAGCCATGGATTGGGAGCCAAATATTGAAGGCGTAAACTGGTTTGTAGATGATATTTGGCCGCTACTTACCGAACGCTTTCCAACGCTCAAATGCCATTTAGCAGGGCGAAAAATGCCAGATTATCTCATTCAGCAATCAACCGAAAACCTAGTTGTTCAGGGAGAAGTAGATTCCGTAAAGGCTTTCACGGAGGATAAAAATGTAGCTATTGTTCCGTTGCTTTCTGGTAGCGGATTACGTGTTAAAATTGTGGAAGCCTTGGCACTTGGAAAGGTGGTAATCACTACAAGCGTTGGCGCCATGGGAATTCCGTATTCTGATGGTCAGAATATGCTCATCGCTAACTCACCAGAGGAGTTTGTTGCGCAAATTGAAAAATTGATTCAAAAACCAATTCTGGTGCAAGAAATCAGTAATAGCGCCCGCAAACTGGCAGAATCAGAGTTCGACCTGCATAATCTCAGCACAAAATTGACTTACTTTTGCCAGCAGAAAAGCTGACCTCTACTCCATTGCGCATATTCGTTCTTCTTTCTAGATTTCCGTATCCCTTGGAGAAAGGCGATAAGCTGAGGGCTTTTCATCAGCTTCGCATTCTATCAAAACATCATGAGATTTTTCTTTGTGCGTTGCACGAAGAAGAACTACAGCCAGATTGGATTTCTGAGGTTAAAAAGCATTGTACGGAACTTAAAACCATCAAGCTATCTCGAGTAAATCAATTCGTTAATCTTGGTTTTTCTTTGCTTAGAAAAGAGCCTTTTCAGGTAGCATATTTCTATCAGAAAAAAGCCCAGCAAGAAATTGAAAAGTCAATTTCTGAATGGAAACCCGATGCAATTTACTGCCAGTTACTAAGAACAGCTAAGTATGTTCTAAACGTTAAGGACACTCCAAACGTCATTGATTTTCAAGACGCATTTTCGAAGGGAATTGAGCGCAGATTAGAAACAGACCCTTGGTACTTAAAGCCAGTTCTAAAATCGGAATTGAGAAGATTAAATCGGTACGAACAGCAAGTATTTGATGCTTTTGACCATTGCACAATAATTTCTGAGCAAGACAGAAATCAGCTTCAAGTTGGCCAGAAAGAGCAAATCTCTATAGTCAGAAACGGGGTAAACCTTCAAGATTTTGTTCCGAGCAATGAGCAAAAAAGCATTGAAGTACTGTTTGCTGGAAATATGGGTTATCCACCAAATATTGAAGGCGCCATTTTCCTTGCAAAGGAAGTTATGCCGTTGGTAAGAAAAAAGTATCCCGAAGCAAAGTTGATGTTGGCGGGAGCACGACCTGACACAAAAGTCAAAGAGCTCCAATCAGGTTTAACGGATGTAACTGGTTGGGTCGATGATATTAGAGATTGCTACGCAAAAGCCAAGGTTTTTGTAGCACCAATGATGATTGGAACCGGCCTTCAAAACAAACTATTGGAGGCAATGGCCATGCGAATTCCTTGCGTTACCTCTACCCTAGCTAATAACGCCCTGCAAGCAAAACCCAACACGCAAATTCTCATTGGAACTACTCCAGAAGAATATGCAAATCATGTATTGGAATTACTTGATAATCAAGCTAAAGCGGATAATATTGCCAATGCTGGGCATGACTTGGTAACCAACCATTTTGGCTGGGATGGAATGACCAAACCATTGCTTGATGCAATAGAAAAAGTCGCGTCCAAAGCTTAGCCGATTTTCCTAAAATGCTCTATCGTTGCGTTTAGCGCAAGTTTGGAATCGTTTGGCAAATCACTTTCAGAAAAAGGATGTTTGCCGCCAAATGTGTGATTCCCTTCCTCAATTGCAACAAGGCTAGAATTCTTGGTCCAGCTATGAAGCTTTTCGGCATAATTAAAAGGAACAACTTGGTCGTTTGTGCCATGGATGTACATAGCTGGAACTGAAATTTTAGCGCAGGCCAATTCTAAGTTGTAGCGCTCTTCTTGAGCGTAAACATCTTCTACAAACTGATATTTTAACGGCATTTGTTGGTTTGTCCGAGCATTTGGGACATACGTTACGCCATCGCGTTTCCAATCATCAATATCTGCGTTGGTTCGTTTCATGTCTCCAATAGAATTCCAAGTTACCAAGCCAGAAACCAGCTCACTTTCCGCGGCCTTAACAATTGAAACACCACCACCTCTGCTATGTCCCAAAAGGAGAAGTTTGCTCCTGTTAACATCAACTTCAGGAAACAAACTACCGTTTGACAATGCGGTCAAAACCGCGTCTGTATCAAAGAGTTCCTTGTGATAATTGTTCTCGCTAAACGCATCCAAGTCTGCAAAATCAGCAGGTTTTTCAACGGTAGTACCATCATGCGTGAAATTGAAACTTACAAACGCGAAACCAGCTTTAACCAACTCATCTCCAACCATCGGAAAATGGCCCCAATCCTTAAAGCCTTTAAATCCGTGAACAAAAACGACCACGGGTTGGTTTGAATTTTGATTATCGAACCGAATATCAACTGGCATTTGTCGGTTGTCGGATCCTTTCAAAACTGATGAAATAAGCTGTCTCATTTTCTGTTTATTAGTCAGACGAAGTTAAAATCATGCGGCTATTCATTCTATCAACATTCATCTTTTTACTTGCTACGGCAAGTGGCTTTGCACAGAATACTTGCAAGCATTGCTTAGAATGGAATGAAAACCGAAAGTTGACTTGGGCTGATTTCAAAGGAAAACCGAACAAGCTATCCAGAAATGAAGCATTGACCGATAGCGGAATGTCTATTGGATTAGCTTGTGATGACAACTCTTCTGAAGTTACAATCCGTTGTTTTTTCGATCCAAAAAAGAGTTGGGCAAAAGATGAAAGGTCTGAATATCTGCTAGCACATGAACAGCTTCACTTCGATATCACCGAACTATTCGTTCGTAAGCTGAGAAAACAAATTGATAAACTCGGTGATGATTGTGATAAGTTGAATAAGTACATCGAGAAGTATTACAACGAAAACTACAAGGATTTCGTGAAATACCAGCACGCATACGATTCTGAATCAAGACACAGTATTGACAAGGAAAAGCAAGCTTACTGGGAGAAAAAAGTTGCTCTTGAATTAGAACAACTCAAACCCTACGCTTCTTCCCTAGCAAACAACTAATCCAATAGAAACAGATGTGTCATGCTGAACTCTTCCGATAGCTATCGGAACAAGTTCAGGGTGACGCTAAACGTTATCGTTTTAAGATAACTCTAGTATCAAATCGTCTGCCTCAACCATTGTTCCACCATCAAGCACAATCTTCTTAACCGTGCCTTCTTCCACTGCGGTTACGGTAGTTTCCATCTTCATGGCTTCTATGATAAACAGCGGCTGATTCTTTTTCACCTTAGCACCTTTCTTAACCAAAACTGTACTCAGCAACCCCTGTAAAGGAGCTCCAATTTCTGTGTCATTTTCTTTATCCGCTTTAGCGTGAGAGGTTCGCTCAATGTTTAAGCTTTTGTCCTCAACTTCAATGTTTCTAGTTTGGCCATTCACTCTAAAGAAAAGCGTTCTCATGCCTTCTTCATCGGCAGGTCCAATTGAAAGAAGTTCGATGATAATGTTCTTGCCCTCGCCTATTTCAACCAGGGTTTCATCACGGAGTTTCATTCCATAGAAGAAGTTGCCAGTTGGAATTTTAGACAAGTCTCCAAACTCAATTTTCTTCTTGTAATAATCCTCAAAAACCTTTGGATACATGAGGAAAGAGAGGTAATCTGTGAACTTCAAAGAAGCATCGAACTTCTTCTTAAAATCGACAAATCCTTTATCAAAATCAATTGGTTCTAGATGGCTATTTGGCCTGTCTGTAAATGGTTTTTCATCCTTCAGAATCATTTTCTGAATCTCTGCTGGGAATCCACCATGCGGCTGACCCAAACGCCCTTTGAAGAAATCGACAACGCTTTCTGGGAACGAAATGGTTTCTCCGCGTTCGCGCACATCCTCAATTGTAAGTCCGTTTGAAACAAGGTAAAGCGCCATATCTCCAACCACTTTTGAAGAAGGAGTAACTTTAACTACATCTCCGAAAAGTTCATTCACCTTTCCGTACATCAACTTGATGTCTTCGAACTTATCTGCTAAACCAAGCGCAACAGCCTGAGGCTTCAAGTTTGAGTACTGTCCTCCAGGAATTTCGTGCTGAAAAACGCTTGACGTACTCGCTTTCAAACCACTTTCAAACGGATAATAATACTCACGAACAGAATCAAAATAATTTGAGAATTCATTCAAACGGTGAACATCCAATGCGTGCTCCCGTTCTTGGAAACGCATCATCTCAACAACTGAATTAAAGTTTGGCTGAGACGTAAGTCCAGAAATTGAACCTAGCGCAACATCGACCACATCAACTCCAGCTTCAATTGCCTTCAAATACGTGGCTGGCTGAAGCGAAGAAGTATCGTGCGTATGAAGATGAATCGGAATTTTAACCGTGTCTTTCAAAGCCGTAATAAGCTCTGTAGCCGCATAAGGTTTAAGCAATCCTGCCATATCCTTAATGGCCAAAATATGTGCTCCAGCGTTCTCAATATCCTTGGCCAATTGCAAGTAATATTCAAGCGTGTATTTGTCTCTTTCAGGATTGAGAATATCGCCCGTGTAACACATAGCTCCTTCGGCAATTCCTTCGGTTCTAGAACGAACGTATTCAACGCATGGACCAATGCCTTTCATCCAATTCAGACTGTCAAAAATTCGGAACAAGTCAACCCCAGTTTCCCAAGATTTCTCTACGAATTTCTCAACCATATTATCTGGATATGCCTTGTATCCAACTCCGTTTGAGCCACGGATAAGCATTTGAAGAAGCGTGTTAGGAATAGCCTTTCTAATCTCCGAAAGCCGTTCCCACGGGTCTTCATGCAAAAAGCGAAGTGCAACGTCAAAGGTTGCTCCTCCCCACACTTCAAAACTGAAAATTTCAGGATGATTTTTGGCGTAGCTCTCTGCAACGCGCAACATATCATAAGACCGCATTCTGGTTGCAAAAAGCGACTGATGCGCATCCCGCATTGTGGTATCCGTATAATGGATAACCTTTTCTTTCCTAAGCCATTCGCTAAAACGCTCTGGTCCAAGTTCATTCAAGAGGTCTTTTGTTCCCTTCGGATA
>JBMYXX010000202.1:0-5898 GCA_049608805.1 Flavobacteriales bacterium
ATTACAATCGGTTAGGAACAAAAAAAGAACTGGTGCCAATTGACCTCAATGAATTAGTAAACAATGTGAGGTTAGACTTATCTTCTAGCCTTACAAATAATGATGTGCGTATTATCGTTGGAAGCCTGCCGCGTCTTAATGGATACGAAATTGAATTAAGGCAACTGTTTCAGAACATTATAGGCAATGCCATAAAGTTCAATACTAATGAGCGTGATTCTTGGGTTAAGGTAACCGCCAAGCAGTTTCAGAGCCACGTACAAATTACCATTGAGGATAATGGAATTGGTATAGAAGAGAAGAACTTTAATAAGATATTTGCAGTCTTTAAGCGACTTCACTCAAAAACAGATTACCCTGGAACAGGAATTGGATTAGCACACTGCAAAAAAATTGCAGAGATGCACCAAGGAAAAATCTGGGTAGAATCAGAATTTGGAAAAGGAAGTAGCTTTCATTTTAACCTATCGACTAAACTGTAATGAAAAAGAAATTAAATAGCGTTTTACTTATTGATGACGATAGGCCAACTAACGTTTACAATAAGGCAATTGTAAATCAGGCTGATGTTACTGAGCAGATAGATGTTTGCCACGATGGCCAAGAAGCGCTTGATTTTCTGAAATCTACCATTGAGGGTGATCACCCTCGCCCTTCACTTATTTTTCTTGATGTAAACATGCCTGGCATGAATGGCTGGGAATTTCTAGAAGCCTACAATGCGTTACCAGCTAACCAGAAAGGAAGAATCTTAGTTTTCATGCTTACCACTTCTTTAGACCCAGAGGACGAGGGTAAATCTCTTAAACTAGGAGCCGATGGTTTTATAAGAAAACCTTTAACACCTGAATTGGTGCTTCAAATTGCAAAGGAGTACTTCCCAGAAAATTTCTGATTACAGCTGATCTACAATTTGTCTGAATACGTGTCGCCATCGTACACGTTCAGATTTCAATCTATTTTCTGAATTACAGAGGTTAACGATAATCACCTGTTTGCTGGGGTGAACGTAAATGTGCTGCTTGTACAGCCCATCTGCCATGTAATCTCCATAGGCTCCTTCTCCAATGTGCCAAGCGTAATTGTAGCCAAAACTGCTTCCTTCGGTGGTGTCTCTAGCCACAGACTTGTTTACCCAATTGGAGGAAACTATCTGATTTCCGTCCCAATTACCTTCATTAAGGTATAGCCTGCCAAACTTGGCATAATCTAAAGCTGTTGCCCCCAAGCAGCAATACGTTAAATCGTTTCCATTCTTATCTACCGTCCATGTGGCGTTAGAACACATACCAATGGGTTTCCAAATTTTATCGGTTAAATATTCGGATGGCTTTTTACCAGATACTTTCTGAATAATTAAGCCTAACAGCTGAATATTGATGTTCAGGTATTCCTGACAAGTTCCTGGCTGGGAACTAAACTCAATATGCTTTAGCGTTTTGGTAACATCTGCTCCGTAATACAAAACAGCGTCAGTCTTCAACTTGTATTTAATGCCCGATGTCATGTTGAGCAAATGCTGAATTCTGAGCTGTTCAGCACCTCTAACATCTTTCAATTCTGGTAAATAATTAACCGCGAAATCTCTTTCGCTCTTGATTAAGCCTTCGTCTATTGCAATTCCTATTAAAGCTGATGTAAAAGATTTAGCAACAGAATAAGACGCATTCAAATCTTGTGCTTCTGTTCCTTCTCCGTAGTAACTGTAAAGAAGCGTGTCGTTTTTAATGATGAGCAAACTTCTGGTTGCATGATTAGCCCCCAATTCATCTAGCGTTACAAAATAGGGCGAACCACTACTCCACTCGTTCACTTTAATCCTTTCAGCAATTCCTGAATTGTCTGATTGAAATTCAAAGCAATCGTTTCCTGCTAAAATTTCTGAAGATTTAAATCGCTTAATGTCGTTCTTATCTGGCGCGCCTAGAAAAACAGACTTAAAGGGAATGCATCCATTTAAGCAGAATGCCAGACAAACAGCTGAAAAATTGAATACAAAAAAGCTTCTGTTTACAGATTGCATTAGTACCTCTCTTCTAAAATTTTTCGGTGATGCTCAGTATGATATATCGTGAAATAGAGCATTTCTCTAAACGTAAGCTTCCCGATTAAAGGATGCGGAACGGCCGTTTTATCTAGGTTCTTCTCAGACCATTTGCTAACGTTATTGATAAGCGTATTCATCTCAGACTTGAAACGCTTAACCAACACATCACGCTCTTCGTTTTTCACTTCTCTAGGCACATAAACACCAGTAGCTTGTCCACCAGTCGAAAGAGCATCTGTGTATTTCTTGACCAGTTCTTCATATCCTAAACTCGGTTCTTTTACTTTCCCAAACTTTAATCTTAGCAACAGTCTTGGATATCCTGCGCCAACAGCCAATGGCTTAGCGCTCTTAATCATATGAAGTAAGTGCTGGCCCGCTGTCCAAGCGCCCTCTGGTCCATTCTGCAATGCCTCAGCTGGCTGGCTTGTGTACCAATTGGCCAAGGCACTTGTTTGAGTTTTTAGTTGCTCAATTATTCCCGTTTTTGAATACTCCATTTGACGAAGATATTCTTTAAAGATTCAATGCTCCGTGAGCGTTGCGTTAAGGGTTGAAGCGGCATCCTTTTTCTCTAAAATTTGGGGGCACCTTGAGCGATTTTGAATTTCAAAACTGTAGCGAAAGGCCCAAGTTTTAGAGAAAAAGATACAGCGAAAAACCTGACGCATTTTGGCATTTTGGAGCCAAAATGGGTAACGCCCAAAATATAATTTAAATTTTTTATTACTGATTATCAATTAGTTACAAAAATATATGGTACTTGGTTTTGCATAGTACCTTTTAAATCACATATATTTGTCCCAGTACTTTGTATTGCAAGGTATTGTATAAAGAAAGACAACATGAATATTGAGAGAGTAAAATCGCAGATGAGAAAGGGAGTTCTCGAGTACTGCATTCTTTCCATTATCAGCAAAGAGGAAGTATACGCCTCAGACATTCTTCAAACACTGAAGGACGCCAAGCTGATTGTGGTGGAAGGCACGCTCTACCCTCTTCTTACCCGCCTTAAGAATGACGGGTTGCTCAATTACAGATGGGAAGAAAGTACGAGCGGTCCACCGCGCAAATACTACGGACTGACCGAAATGGGCAGAAAATTCTTAACCGAAATGGATACCACCTGGGGCGAGCTTGTACAAGCCGTGAACCTCACCACCTCTAAAACCAAGAAAAAATGAATAAGACGATAACTAGCAATATTGCGGGCTACGTTTTTCATATTGATGAAAACGCCTTCGACAAGCTCGATGCGTATCTGAATACGATAAGAAGCTATTTTAATGACTCTCAGGGCAAGGATGAGATTATTGCAGACATAGAGGCACGTTTGGCCGAAATGCTACAAGAACGCATTGGAGACGCCAAGCAGGTGGTAACACTTGATGATGTGAATCATGTGATTCAAATTATGGGAAGACCTGAAGCGTTCTTAGAAGACGACCCCGACACGGCCGAATGGACAGAGCAGAAAACTCCTCCAAGAAATGAAACAAGACGATTGTTTAGAGACCCAGACAACCGCGTTGGAGCTGGTGTTTGTGCGGGAATTTCCCACTACATAGGACTAAACGATCCTATATGGTTGAGACTAGCTTTTGTTATTGCCGCTTTCCTTTCTTTCGGAACAGCAATTATCATTTACATTATTCTTTACCTCATTATTCCAGAGGCAACTACAACCGCAGATAAATTGCAAATGCGGGGGGAGAATGTGACCGTTTCCAACATAGAAAAGCGTGTTAATGAGGAATTGGAGACGGTCAAGAATAAGTGGAACGACCTCAATGGAGAAAATGGTGCAGGGCGAAGAGCTGGAAATGCTGTAAAGCGTGGTGGTTCCTTAATAGGAAGTATCATAATTATGTTTCTGAATTTCCTCGCCAAAATCATCGGGTTTTTCCTCTTGTTTGCGGGGATAATTAGCTTCCTATCAATCCTAACAATCCCATTGGGTTTACCAACGGCAATTAGCATAGGTAACGAAGGCTTGGTGAGTTCTAGCATAGTAAGAGATATTCTGCAAAACATGATTGGTGGTGCAGGAACTATGGCGCTTGCAACCATAGCCACCATGTTAGTTGCGGGAGTTCCATCACTGTTTATGGCGTTTGTTGGATCTAAGCTATTGTTCAGATACCAAGCACATACCAAGGGCATATCTCTTACACTAATGGGACTTTGGATTGTAGGAATAGTTATGAGTTTTGCCTTAACAGCTTCAATTGGTGCAGATTTCTCTAGCCTTGGAAGTGATACTGAGAAGGTTGAATTATCGTTAACCACTGAGCCTGAAAAGACAATTGTTCTTGCCTTAAACCATGAGTTAGGAGACGAAGAACCACGGTTTGACATAGATATTTTCGACTTAGATTTAGTTACTTCTGAAGGTTCTACTGAGCTTTATCGCAAACCAGAACTTGACATAAATCTTGCCGAAACGGGTGGCCCACGTTTAATAATTAAACGTTCTGCAAGAGCAAATGACAAACAGGACGCATTGCAGAGAGCCAATAAAATCGAATACGGTTTTTTAGCAACGGATACGGCCATTCTATTCAACGGTTATTTCAATATTCCAGATGGTGAAGTTTGGAGAAGTCAAAATGTAGATTTGGAATTGCTTCTTCCTGTTGGCTACACCATTTATCTTTCAGAGGATTTAGAGCAAATAATCTACGACATCGATAACGTAACCAATACGTATGACGGTCACATGTTAAAGAGACGCTGGGTAATGACACCAGAAGGTTTAGCCTGTGTTGACTGCGAAGGAATTACTGACGAAGAGCCAGAGGATATTGATGTTTTGCTTGAACGCGAGTTAGAGAAAAAACAAGAATTGCTAGAATTAGAGCAAGAAAGACTGGAGCGTGAAATGGAAAAACGCCAGCATGAACTAGAAAGAATTGAAGAAGAATTGGAAAGAGAAATGGAGGCTTCGGAAGGGTCTGAAGAGGCGTCATCTAACCATCAAGAAATTCTTTTGAAACGAGTAATAAATGCGAGCTACAGGCTAAGCCCAACAACGCTCAAACAAATCACTTTTTCTTACCCAGGATAAACGATTTTCATTTGGTAGAGAGGGGGCGGCTTTAGGGTCGCCTTTTCTTGTTTATATACTTGATTACCAACAGGTTACATTTTAACACTTATTGATTTTGGTTAACATCGATTGGCGGTTTTTAACATTTGATTAATGGACATTAGTTGTATCAAAATCAACTAAACAAAACACCATGAAATCAGCAACCTTTCTCACCAGTTTAATTGCTTCAATTTTATTTTCAACAGCATCTTTTGCGTCAAGCTGGATGCACTACAATCAGAGTAATTCTCAAATTCCTTCAGACCATGTTACCGCCATTTTAGCAGACGGTGAAAATCATTGGATTGGGACAGATGCCGGACTGGCGTTTTTCGATGGAAGCAATTGGACCGTTTATGAAAGCGAGTCTTCTGAATTGCCTGATGATTTTATACGAGACATCCACCAGGATTACATCGGGAATATTTGGGTGGCAACAGATGGAGGCTTGCTAAAAATTACCACAAACGGAATGGAAACGTTTACCACATCAAATTCCAGTATTCCATCAGATTACATACGTTCTGTAACCACAGATTCTGAAGGAAACGTATGGATTGGAACTTGGGGAGAAGGAATTGCTAGGAAAAATGGCAGTAATTGGAACGTATTCAATACAAACAATTCTAACCTTCCTTCTGATGGAATTTTCACCATAGAAATTGATGAACTGGGTGTAACCTGGGTTGGCTCTTACAACGGTGGCGTGTCAAAATTCAACGGTTTTTCTTGGGAAACATTTAACACTTCAAACAGTGAT
>JBMYXX010000203.1:0-5892 GCA_049608805.1 Flavobacteriales bacterium
TACTGCCACAGACATAGCCGGAGATGAGCCATTTTCCATTTTTATGGCTCAGTTAGATATTGGCTCAATAATCGAGCATTTATCTAAAGACAACAGCCCGCCAATTTTTGAAATTCTATTGCATTATTACATGCTGATGGCAGGTAGTTCAGACTTTGCGCTTCGCCTATTTCCAACCATACTAAACAGCTTAATAGTTATCCCAATTTTCTTAATTGGGAAGCGGTTTTTTAACCTGCGCGTTGCAGTTACGGCTGCGTTAATGTTCATCTTCTGCATTTATCACATTAGGTTTGCGCACGAAATAAGAGTGTATTCGCTCTTCAGTTTAGTGTTTGCCAGCAACATATATTTCTTGCTTAGCGCGATACAAAAACCAAATCGTAAAGCATATTGGATAGCACTTCTTGTTACCAATTTGTTGCTTCTCTATTCGCATTACACCTCCTTCTACATTCTACTAGCACAGTCTGTTTGTATTGGGTTGTTTGTGCCTAAACAGTACTGGAAATACGCATTGGTTACCCTAGTGCTAACAGTAATTGGATACAGTCCGTACCTCCTTGTTTTCATCAATAGACTAGGACAGGTTTCCGGAACAGGAACCTGGGTTCCCACACCTGGATGGGGAGAGATTTATGGCAACATCAACCTTATTTTAAACAGTAAGATTACAACGGTTTTTGTGCTGGTCTCAGTGGTGTTGGGTCTTGCAATTAGCTTAAAGCAAAAAGCAGTTCATGAACTTGTCAAAGCCACAAAAAACTCGTTCGGATTGAGTGTGTTTATTCTGTTTGGATTTACATACGTGCCAATGTTTTTTGTGTCCGTTTTTTTCCTTCCCATGTTTATGGATAGGTACGTTTTGTACACCTCCATTCCGCTGTTTTTGTCAATTGCATGGGCTGTAGATTTTCTTTGGTCAAGCCATCGGTACCAGTGGATTGGTTCAGCTATTCTCGTGTTTGGAACAGCAGTTACAACCAGCGTCAATCCGCCAAACAATAGAAACTTGAAAGAGGCAAGTCTTTTATTGAAGAACCTAAATGGCCCAGAAACCGAAGTTTACGTTTGTCCCGAAATGTTTAAGCTCGGCATTGCGTTTCACGCCCATAAAGACATATTCGCGTTAGCTGATTCCTCAAGTCCAATGGCCAAGCTAGATAGCGCCTTTGCGGCACAAGGAATACATTTTATCAAGAATGAAAACCAGGTTAGTCTAGCTAACTCAAAGGAGGTTATTTATCTCGATGCGGCTTCCAAATTTGTTCATCCAGAGAACAAGATTCTAAGTACATTCCAAAAGCAGTTCACACTAAAGAACAAGCACCACGTTCACGAAATTTTTGACGTGTACGTATTTACTTCCAACGAGAATTAACGGATTTCCAAGTTCAAGTTGTGGTTTCTATGATGAATTTGGCTCTGAAGATTTCCTCTTTGCGCCCATTGCGAAATCTCCGCGTCTTTGCGGTTAACTCCTGCACGGAGCAAACGTAATCAGCTGTAAATAGATTTTTGTCTTGCCTAACTGTCCAGCTAACCAATCTCGTTTTTGGTGATTGATAGGGGAGGTGTAATTGGCAACCAGAAAGCGGTGTTTGTCCAAGCGAAGTATGGAAGGAAAGGCCGTATCTCCCGCTCCAGGTAAATCCATTACCCATTCCACTTTTCGAGTTTCCTGATTAATTTTAAATAGGGCGGTTGTCTTTGGTGTAAGCGAATACCCAACCCAATTCCACTTTCGTTGTGCAGACATTTTTCGTGTTCGCTTCACTTTTCCGAACGGTTTCTTACCCAATTGTCTTCGCCCAATTAGGTACATGTCATCGCCATGGCGGAACATTTTTGGCGACATGAAGCATCGGGCATCAGCTGTATCTGGAAATTCCCAATTACCCAAATCGCCAGCTTTCGCGAAAGCAACATGAGAACCAAAACCTGTTTTGTCTCCATCTTCCAATCGAGTTACAGCCCATACGTTTCCCTCACGGTCAAATTCCCACGCGGTTTCTGACACCCCACCGAAGTAAACAGAGCCCGTATCGTTCAGAGACTTCCAGTTAACGCCATCATCAGTTTGTTTAAAAAACAGCTTGACTTCTGACGGCCCTTTCAACTCGTAATGCGAACCATGGTAGCTGCTCATATAAGTGGAATTGTTCCTGTTTTTGATGCTCCAATGTACTTCCCCAAGCGTCAAAACTTTTTCGGGTTCGCTCCAATTTCCGTTTCCATCAGAAGTAAAATGGTCGATAAACTGCGGTTCGAAAGCGGTCATTTTCGTTCCTGCTCCAAACGTGTAGAAATGCAGTTTCCCATCTATTGGAACGAGAAATGGCTCACGGAAATCTTGACCATTGAAAATTTCCATTTCCTTCTTCCATTCTTTACCATCAGCCGAACTCATTACATAAATCCCCGTCTTTTTGGAGGCAAAATGTGTTGGTCCGGTTCGGAAAGCCAAGAATAATTTGTGATTGAAAATGGTAATCGAAACGTTATTATTTGATTTCTGCGGATTGACATCTTCCGGTAAATCATCCGAAGGAATAACCCAATACGGATTGCTTAATTGTGGGCAATATTCCTTACTGAAATCAAAGTCTTCATCATGCAATGCCGGGTCGTCTGGCGAGACTTCGAGTCTTGGTAAGAGTTCGGATAACGCAGTTTGAACTTCTGAAGGATATTCCGTTTCCATCGGCCACTTTGGAGTGGTGCAACTGAAAAGGAGAACCGATAAAATGAAAAAGTAATTACGTAATGATTGCACCTGTGAGGTTTAGCGAACGAATTTATCAATCTGATTCGCTATGTTGTTGTGGTAGTAAAGAAAACTGTAATGCGTATCAATCCGTTTCAAGTTATTCCGCTGCTGCTTGTTGCAACTTTAATTGCTTCATGCAGCGATATTGGCATAACCAAAAGACTTCACCGCCCTGGTTTTTATGTGGATGTAGGCAAGTCCAACGCTAGTTTAAAACCAAGAGAAAAAGCTGAGGAACAAACACGAAGGCGAAAGAAGGTTGGCCAGCTTGATAGTCGGGAACCTCTTTTAACGGCTCAAGTGGCAGAAGTTGTTCTGGAAAGGGAGCAGAAAAAGATTTCTTCTGTTTTCTTGTCCGAAATTCAGAAAGAAGAGGAGTACACAACAAAAGACGTAAAGCTCCAAAGTTTGAATCAAACCGCTCGTGAAATAACGCGAAAAATGCGTGCCCGAAGTATTTTGGATTGGTCGCTGCTAGCAATCATCGCGTTTAGCATTTCCGCGCTTGGGTTGGTTTTGTTGATAACCGCAATTGCTCTTTTGATTCATGGAGCAACTCTTAAAGGCGGTGAGCAGGTGAAGTTTCAAAAACCGGGATATCATATCTCTATAGCCACTTTGCTGCTTGGGCTTGTTGGCTTTGTTTCTGGTTTAGTGGGTTTGAAAGATGTTAAATCTCGAATGGTCAGGAGCAAAGCCATGGCTATACTTGCAATAGTGTTTGGTGCTGTTGTGATGGCCATTTCATTAATTCCTGCTCTGGTTTTCATGGCTTTCGGTGGTTATCAATAATTACCGTGCTTTGCACCCATGGATTGGCTCGAATACGGCTATTGGGGTTTGCTTTTTGCGGCATTTTTGTCGGGAACGGTTGTGCCGTTTTCTTCCGAAGTTGTTTTAGCCGCTGGCCTTTATGCTGGGATGGACCCATGGCTTTCTTTGCTAGTAGCCACAATTGGAAATTGGATTGGTGGCTACACCACATTCTGGATTGGACATCTGGGAAACCTCGAATGGATTGAAAAGTACTTCCGCGTTACGCACGAAAAACTGCTAGAGTGGGAGGGAACCGTAAATAAGTACGGAGCCTATTTCGCTATAATTGGTTGGCTACCCATTTTGGGTAATGTAATTATGCTTGCTCTCGGTTTTTTCAGAGCGCCAGCAATTGCTTCTGGTTGGTGGATGCTGGTTGGAAAAACCGCTCGTTACGCGGCCATTATTTGGTTGATGAATTGAGCGCTCAATTCTTCAGACCGTGTGGTAAACCTCTTCAAACGGCACTCGGAACCTTGGACCGTAGATTCCTTTTTCTTCTCTAATTCCACAGCTGATTACCATATTGATTTCCGCACCACTCGGTAGATTCAAAATCCGTTTTACTCTCAATGTGTCGCTGCCTTCCATCGGGCATGTGTCATAGCCAATTGCAGCCATGCTTACCATGAAATTCTCGGCAGCCAACCCAGCACTTTTGTGCGCTATAATGCGCAAATCACTCGCACGGGTTTGCCTGTATGACGGCCTAAACAAACCAACAATTTGAAAGACAACGTATTTGATGAAACCTAGGATTCCGAGAAAATCTGTGTACAGCGTAGGAATCAACTTGCTGTAATAATCCGTAGCCATTTTTTTGCGCTTCAGGTCGCGTTCCGAAAGGTCTGGTTTGTCATAAGTCTTGTTCAAAAACTCAATGTTTGCTTTTGCCCGTTTCTTCCACAAGTCTTTACGGGTTACCACAACCACAAGTTGCTGTGCGGTCTTTGCTGCGCTCTGATTGAAGCAAGCCTCGGCCATTTCACCTAAAGCTTCTTTATCTGTAATGTGATAAAATTCCCAGAGTTGAAGATTGCTGCTGGTTGGTGCTAATGAAGCATTGACCAAGCATTGTTTTACTTTTTCAGACTCAATCGGTTCGTCTTTATAAACTCTTACCGAGCGTCTGTAGGCAATAGCTGCTGAGACTGATTTTTCCATGTTATTATAAGAGACACCCAAAGAGGAAAGATTGTTCTGGTTGGTAGCAGCCTGGTTAAAGCTAAACCTGTATTGACCTCAGGTTTTGTTAACGTTAGTTATTTCTTTTTTTGATTCGTAGTCAGCAAGTATTTTGCTGATTGTGTCAGAAAACTTGGCCTTATCAAAGTCCTTTGGTTTCCTCTTCATTAGGTCAACGTCAGCTATGGCTTGCAAAACTTCCTCGGTCAGAAATTTGAATTGTTTCTTCGCAGGTAGCTCTTTTAATTTTGAATAGTCAAATTGCTTAACCACAAGGAGTTTCTTGTATTTGTGCCCGTATCGTTTAAGTCCTTGATTCTGTTTTAGAAAATCAGCAAATTCTCCATTGAAGTCGAAGATTTCATAGCCGAAATCAAATTCTTTGATAGAGGTTCCAAATGTCTGCCCAGCAAGACCATTGTTAATGTGATTTTCCAAGTGAACGAGGTCATAGCAGATATTTTTCTCATCGACCTCACGTGTCGTTGTAGTCACAAAGTTGAATCGAGTCGATTCAAAAGGTTTTATAATGATTTCTTTTCTCTTTTGGTCAGACAACAGAAATTGCCGTTTAGATAGGAATTTTCGAAATCGTTCTTTGACTTCATTTGCATCAAAATCGTTCGGCAACGTCATTTGAAGTGCCATGTACTCCAACAGGGTGAAAACAGCGTTAAGGACATATTTGACCTTGTCCACGTTGTCCGCTTGTTTGAAGGAGTCGTAGTCGATATTGGCGCTTAATTGAATAGTACGCGTTGACTTGGCATAAGAGTCAGATTGCAAACCGAAATTAACCTGCGGTTGTACATAAATACTGAAACGAAAAAGTTCAACACTTTTTTCAATATGAATTTCTTCAAGGAACTTGAGAAAAACTTCAGACGTCTCTAGCTCAACGGCTTCAAATTCTCGAATCCTTTCGTTCTGATTAATAAACAACCAGCAGCGATATCTTTCCTGAACTTTACTCATTTCGTCACGAACGCTATCGAATAGCAAAAGCTACAATGCGTTAATCTGGTTTGTGATTGCTTCTTAATCGTACTTAACCCAAAAAGCGGAGGTGTATCCTCTTAACTCTCCACCCTGAGAGGAATAAACAGGGATTCTCGGAGCTA
>JBMYXX010000204.1:0-5887 GCA_049608805.1 Flavobacteriales bacterium
TGTATTGGTGAATCATGATTCACCTCGTGCAGATAGCACGTTGATGAATGAATCGCTTCAAAAAGAAATTGAGCGATCACTTTCAACTCTTACCGAAAGAGAAAGAGATGTGGTTAAACTTTTCTTCGGAATTGGAATGAACCACGGTCTTACTTTGGAAGAAATCGGAGCAAAATTCGATTTGACTAGAGAGCGAGTTCGTCAGATTAAAGAAAAGGCTATCAGAAGACTTCGTCATACTTCGCGAAGCAAACTGCTGAAAGCTTATTTAGGATAAAACCAAACCAAATCCATTTTCATGAGTACAGAAACGATTGCTTCAAACACAGGTTTTGAGGCAGAGTTGAACGATTGGATCGCACAAGAAAAAGCTGCGATTCAGCTAATGTCTATTGTCGGAACATTGCGTTTTGATAAAGCCGTGGAACTAATCATTTTCCGTTTGCCGTTGCACGATAGCAGCGTAAGCGAAATCCTTTCTCAGCACGATTACGCGAGAAAAGTGGTAGGAAAAAACATTACAATTTTCGATAGTCTTGAAGTAGCGGAAGCTATTTTGGAAATGGATTTAGCTCCTGCTAAAATTGACCTCGGAAAGTTGGCTTACGAGTGGACAGATGCTAAATCTTCTGGAGCTACGGTATCATCATTTTTGAATGATAAAATTGGCAGCTTCGTAAATGACGGAAGAGAGCCATCGGCACCAAGAGATGTGGTTCTTTATGGTTTTGGTCGTATTGGTCGATTAGCTGCAAGAGAGCTTATTTCTCAGTCAGCCAAAGGCGATCAGTTAAGACTTAAAGCAATTGTAACACGTTCTAATACTGAACTCGATATTCGTAAAAGAGCCGATCTTTTAAGAACAGATTCGGTTCATGGTGAGTTTGGCGGAACGGTTCAGGTAGATGTGGAGAATAAAGCGTTAATCATTAACGGACATACCGTAAATATGATTGCTGCTAACAACCCTTCAGAAATTGATTACACGGCATACGGAATTAACGATGCGCTGGTAATTGATAATACTGGTGTTTGGAGAGATGAAGAAGGTTTAGGACTTCACCTTCAGGCCAAAGGAACTAGCAAAGTGATGCTTACCGCTCCTGGAAAAGGAGCTATTCCAAATATTGTTCATGGTGTAAATCACCATAATTTTAAACCAGACGACCACAACATTTGGTCTGCAGCATCTTGTACCACAAACGCTATTTCACCAGTATTGGCTGTAATGGAGGAGAAGTTTGGGGTTGAGAAAGGACATATTGAAACCATTCACGCCTATACCAACGATCAGAACTTGTTGGACAACTTCCACAAGAAATACAGAAGAGGTCGCTCTGCAGCTTTGAACATGGTAATTACAGAAACTGGTGCTGGTAAAGCGGTTTCAAAAGTTATTCCTGTGCTAGATGGAAAACTTACTGCAAATGCTGTTCGTGTTCCTACTCCGGACGGGTCGTTGGCCATCCTCAACCTAACGCTGAACAAGGCGGTTACTCTAGAAGAGATTAATGCTGCTATGAAAGGTGCCGCGCTTAACGGAAAGCTGGTTGAACAGATTAGATATGCTACATCGCACGAGTTAGTTTCTTCTGATATTGTTGGAGATAGCTGTGCGTCAATTTATGATAGTAACGCCACAATAGTTTCTAACGATGGCAAAAACGTGGTAATCTATGCTTGGTACGATAACGAGTACGGATACACCCGTCAAGTACTAAGACTATCTAAGTATATAACTAAGGTGAGAAGGCTTCACTATTATTAGTGAAAACATAATACTAGGTTTAAAAAGTCCGCAATTTGCGGACTTTTTTGTACGCGAAATACTGGATTTTGGGTGAAATACATAGGAATAGCTATTAATGGCTACCGCCCTTATAACAACATTGCGTATGTTGGTCGATAATGAATTGTTACACGCAATGAGACCAGAAGAAGCCTTAGTGTTAAAAGTGCTCAGATTTGTAGTTGTACTAGCGTTTGTGCTTGCACTTTCCTACATGGTTTATCACGGCTAATTCCTAGCCTTCTTTTTCTTGCCGCCTTTGCCGGCAAAGAAATCTACTTGAAAGGCCAAAACAGGAATAAAGCCCATTTGATAGCCGAATTCAATTGTGTTTTCCTCCTTATCGTAATACTGCTTTAAAACGTTCTTGTAGTCAATCACATTTCCTAAATCAAGTGAAATGGTCCAAGAATATTTGGGCTTATCCTGACGGTAGGCAATTCGAATATCTGGTCTAAAATAATCTCGGTATTTCTGGGTGAAGGCAAGCGAATCAATTGTAACGGCTTCGCGAGCTTGTGTTGAAGCTTCTAAGTCAATAGGAGTGTATCTGAACCCGCCCATATAACCAATGCGGAAACCGAATTCTAAGGCACTATTCTTAAACTGAACTTCGTAGCCGGCCATTACTGACATGGTAAACCGGCTGTCGTAAGCTCCAGAGTAGGTTTTGCCGTTAAGCGGCTTGTAAGTTGACCAGAATATGGAGCCGTTTGCCAAGAAAAACCAATGCTTGGCGTAGTACCGTTGGATGGATAAATCTACTCCGTAGTTCATTCCGGTTCCTTGGTTAACCAACGAATCTTTGGCGTAGCCAGATCGTTCATTAAGAAGCATGTACGTGCTTTCAGGGTTTGCACTTACAGGCAGTTTGGTCAAATACTGAAAGTAGGGCTCAATTTTAGCCTTGTAATTTCGCAGAAAACCTATCTCGTAGCTCAATACGAAATGATGACTTTGCACCATTTCTAAATCTTTGTTTGGGAGATAAGTTGTTCCATCGCTTCGTTCAAATTGAGTGAAGTAAGAACCTAGTGGCAGATATTGGCCGTGCAATCCGTAGCCGAAAGAAAACAGTTGCGACTTTCCAATTTTCTGGGTTAAACTCAGCCTTGGCTCAATAGAATATGTGTTGTTTAGGCGCAGGTAAGTGGCATGTAAACCACCAACCAAAGTTGTGGTGGCCGTAGGCCGATATTTCACCTGTGCGTATGGCTGAATGGTTGTGGTGTTTCCCGAGCCATTGATTAATGTAACAGTTTGGTCAAGCGAATCGATGTATTTGCTTTCCTGAAAGGAATAGAAATTTTCATCTGCATGAATACCAGCTCTAAGGCTTAGTTTACTGTTCAGCTTCCGATTGTAAAAAGTGTGCAGCGCAATTCTAGAATTGTTGAATGCCGTGTTGCGTATTGGATGCAGATTGATGTTGAAATCCAAGGTGTCGTCTCCATCTACTACATCATTGTACGTTCCGGCCAGAACGGTTTTTAGGTAAGATTTTTCATCCAATAATTGAGTCCAAGAAACACCAAGCACAGCAAGGTTGGTTTTGAAAGTTGTCTTGAATCGATTTTTGTAAATCTCCCAATCAGCAGTATCTGTTTTAATAATGCCAATTTCATCGCTCAAACCTCCAATACCAAAAATGCTTATGCGCGATTTTTTTGTGTTGGGAAGAGTGAATTTGAAGGATAAATCCTGATATGTATTTGTGGTGTTTTCATCTACAATATGAAGGCCAAGCGCACCAAGTATTCCAAGGGTGGAGTAGCGGTAATTAAACAGATAAGACGAGCCATCGTCTTTCTTACTTAGCGGCCCTTCGGCTCCAGCGTTTAATCCAATTATTCCGGCACGTACCATAAACTCATGGCGTTCGGTATTTCCGTTTCTAAAACTCACATCAAACACGCCAGAAATGGCATTTCCGTATTCTGCTGGGAAAGCGCCAGTTGAAAAATCTGTTCCGCCTAAAACGTGGGGAGAAAGAGCTGTAATTCCACCACCAGAAGAACCTGGGCGAGAGAAATGATTGAGGTTTGGAACATCTATTCCTTCTAACCTCCAAAGCATTCCCGCAGCCGAATTTCCTCTCACAATCACATCATTGTCGTTATCCTGCGCAGCAGTAACTCCCGGAAAGTTTAAGGCAACTCTTCCCGGATCATTGATGCTTCCAGCAAAACGTTGTGTTTCTTTCACACTGAACGACCGCGAGCTCACCGTCATCATTTCGTTCTTTGTGCGGCCGTCTTGCGTGGCCACAACTTTAACTTCTTCGGTCATGTGAACGTTCTCCTCCAAAGCAATTTGAAGCACAAACTCCTTACCCGATGTGATGGTAATTAATCCGCTAGACCAAGGCTCATAGCCTATGTAGGTTGCTTTAACTTCCAAACGACCAACTGCTACGTTTTCAATCTTAAACTTGCCGTTGACATCTACAGATGCTCCAACTATTTCGGGAGTCTCAACAAATACCGTTGCGCCAACCAAAGGCTGTTTGGTTTCGGCATCTACAACCGTTCCTTTAATGGTTTGGTTCCGCTGCGCTAAGGAGCTTAAAGAAAGAAACAGGAAGAGAACGAAGTAAAGTTGCTTCATTCGGCCAAGTTAGAAAACCAACTTAGACACGGACTTGATTTAAGCCTTCACCAACTCAGCAATAATGTCTTCAATTGTAATTCCCTCAGCTTCTGCCTTGTAGTTACGCACAATACGATGGCGAAGGATTGGCTCTGCAACGGCTCTTACATCCTCAATATCTGGTGAGAATTTTCCGTTAATGGCAGCGTGACATTTAGCACCAATAATTAAATATTGAGAGGCTCGTGGGCCCGCTCCCCAGTTAACGTACTCGTTAACCTTAGCATTAGCCATTTCTGTATTCGGACGAGTGCTCGTTGCAAGCTTTACCGCGTATTCATATACGTTATCAGGAACCGGAATACGTCTAATAAGCTGCTGGAAATACTTGATTTCGTCAGCAGATAGAACTGCATTAAGCTTCGTTTTCTGATCTGTAGTTGTAAGCTTAACTACGTTTAATTCTTCCGAATAAGAAGGATAGTCTAGCCAAACGTTAAACATAAAACGGTCTAATTGCGCTTCTGGCAACGGATACGTTCCTTCTTGCTCAATTGGGTTTTGGGTTGCTAGAACAAAGAACGGATGTGGCAATTCATGACGGGTTCCGCCAGTTGTAACCGCCTCTTCTTGCATGGCCTCAAGCAACGCAGCTTGCGTTTTAGGCGGAGTACGGTTAATCTCATCTGCCAAAACGATGTTTGCAAACAATGGTCCTTTTACAAACTCAAACTGACGCTGGTCGTTGAGGATTTCCGTTCCGATAATATCGGAAGGCATGAGGTCTGGTGTAAACTGAATACGGTTGTATTTCAGTCCAAGCGCATCAGAAATACTATTTACCAATAGCGTTTTAGCTAAACCCGGAACGCCAACAAGCAAGCAATGGCCGTGGCTAAAAATGGAAATAAGCACGTTCTTAACTACTTCATCTTGGCCAACAATGGCTTTGCCAATTTCGCCTGTAAGCTTTTGATAAGCGTCTTGCAACGCTTTCATTGCTTCTACATCGCTCTTAAATTCTGTCATGCTTAGTTGAATCTGTGCTGATTACTTAATCTCTTTGTCCCAACGATGTGCGAAAGGACAATCCTTGTAAGCCTCATCAATTCTGATGTAGGTTTTTCCAGCCTTGTCGTTAATCCACTTCTCAATAACCTTATTCTTTTTCTCGGCCAAAGCGGCTTGCTGAATTCGTTGATAGTCATCTTTCATGTTTGCAACATGCGGCTCAGACTTAGACTTTAAAAAGAACAAGTCATACGCTTCTTTCCCGTCTGGAGATTGCGTTTTTACAGCTTTAGAAATATCTCCAGCTTTCATGTTTTCAACCGTAAGAAACAAGCGCTGATCAATGGAGCTAAGTTGCTCCGCATCAAAAACCGAAGCACCTGTCATCGGGTTAAACATCATTCCGCCATTAGAATTACTTTCTTCATCATCAGAGAATTTTTCTGCAGCTTCTGCAAACGTCATTTTCTCATCCATAATTAGTCCGTGAATACTGTC
>JBMYXX010000205.1:0-5799 GCA_049608805.1 Flavobacteriales bacterium
GAATAATGATTAAAGGTTAAGCCCCGAGCAGCGCAAGCAGTTCGGGGTTTTCTTTTGTACGAGTGTATCCTTCCAAACATTTACCCCCAACTACGCGTATATTTTTGCGTCTTGTAAACACACCAAACCAAATGAGAAATTTATTCACCGTTCTATTGGCTGTTCTAAGCATCAACCTAGTTGTAGCTCAAGAAAAACCAGAAATTGTTCCCGGAAACCTAATTGTTCAGGTTCCTAACAAAAGTATTGACGAGGTAATTCTTGCCAATCAGGTTTTTGAAGGCGTGCCAACTGGGCTAAAGCTAAATCGATTGCTTTCTGCACCAATGGCGGCTTACTTGCTAGAGTTCGACCCAAACATTCATCACAACAAATTTCTGCAGCAAGTTTGGAATCATCCAGGCGTAACACTTATTCAGCTTAATCACTTTATTCAGCATAGAATTGAGCCAAACGACCCAAATTTAAATGACCAATGGTGGCATATAAATGATGGTAGCGGTGGTGGAAATGCCGATGCAGACATCGATTCTGATGAAGCTTGGGAAATAACCACAGGTGGTGTTACAGAATTGGGAGATACAATTGTAGTTTGTGTTGTTGATGATGGTGGAGATCTTGACCATCCAGACTTAATGGCAAACAACTGGATTAACCACCACGAGATTCCAAACAACCATATTGATGATGACAACAACGGTTACATCGATGATTATTTAGGTTGGAATCCCCAAGGAAATAATGATGATGTTGATGGTGGCGACCACGGAGTTGAGGTTGCTGGAATGATTGGAGCCGTTGGCAACAATGGTACTGGCGTTGTAGGTGTAAACTGGGACGTCAAAATCATGAACATGACCTACGCCAACGCACAAGAAGCCAATGTAATTGAAGCGTACACATATCCTTTGGTTATGAGACGTTTGTACGAAAGTTCAGGAGGTGATAAAGGTGCTTTTGTGGTTGCCACAAATTCTTCTTGGGGAATAAACAATGGCGACCCAGCAGATGCCCCGCTTTGGTGTGCGTTTTACGATACGCTTGGAGCGGCAGGAATTCTAAGCGCAGGTGCAACAGCAAACAATAATGTAAACATTGATAATGTTGGAGATTTACCAACGGGATGCTCATCAGAATACATGATTTCTGTTACGGCAACCAACAATGCCGATGAAAGAACTTTCTCTGGTTACGGAGCCACCACGGTAGATTTAGGTGCACCCGGAGAAGACGTGAGAACAACACGTTCTGGTGGTAATTACACCACAACCAGTGGAACTTCTTTTGCTACGCCAGCAACGGCAGGTGCAATTGCCCTAATGTATTCCGCGCCTTGCGCATCGTTAGCCACTATCTCCCATTCAGACCCACAGTTGGCGGCCCAAATGGTTAGAGATGCCATATTCGATGGTGTAGATCCGGTTGCCAATTTGGTAGGCGAATGTGTTACTGGCGGCAGACTAAACCTCAAAAATTCGTTAGACGAAATAATTCAAACCTGCGCCACTGGCGGATGTCTTCCTCCGTTTAGTCTTGGTGCTGGCGGAATAACCGACACCGAGGCCGACCTAGTTTGGAGCAGCCTTGTTGACATCGATTCTTTCAACATCAGTTTCGGGGTTCTTAACGGCATGGCTACAGCCGTTTTTGATGTTGATGCAAGCTTTTACGATTTAACCGCACTTACTCCGTGTACAGATTACTGGTTTATTGCCCAATCAATTTGTGATGGAGAAACCAGCGATTGGTCAGACACATTATACTTTTCTACGGATGGCTGTTGCGAACCTCCAACCGGAATTACAATTGATGCAGTAACAGATAACGCAGCAGAAATAAGCTGGAATTCGGTACTAGCCGCAAGCACATACGAACTAGAATGGCAGATTGCAGGAGATGCCAATTGGACAACAGAAACAGGTATTAACACCACTTCTTTCACGCTCGGCAACCTAGCCGAGTGTACTCAATATGCTTTTCAGCTGTACACCAACTGCAATGGAACATCGGTTGGACCATCAGCAGAATTTACATTCACAACCTTCGGTTGCGGTGCTTGTACCGATGAAGATTACTGCGAATCGTACGGTGATAATGATTCTGAATGGATTGAAAACGTAACCGTTGATATGCTCAACAACTCTTCTCTTAATGAAGCAGACGGTTACGGAGATTATACAGAAATGTCTTTAAGCCTTCAACGTGGAGAAACCTACAACGTTTCTTTCACTCCAGGTTATCCTAATCAACAATGGACAGAGCATTTCCGTTTGTGGATAGACCTTAATCAGAACGGCTCATTTAACGCTGCAGAAAGATTGTTTGATGATGACCAAGGAACAAACACGACCATAACTGGAACGATATCAATTCCGATTGATGCGCCACTTGGCTCTACCAGAATGCGCGTTTCCATGGCTTATGGTGGGCAATTTGGTGGCGACTATCCACAAAACTCTTGTAACGAAGACCATGATGGTGAAGTGGAAGATTACTGCGTAACAATCCTTGAAGAAAACCCTGTAAACCCTGGAATAGAAGAAGCCAACAGCAACTTTGGAATGGACGTTTTCCCAATACCTTCTATAGGCAACATCAACGTTAAATTAGATACTAACCTTGTGGGGAATGTTACTCTGATTATTCAAGATTTGGCTGGCAAAACCGTTCTTACTGAAACCACCAATACGCTAGAAACATCCCTCAACATTTCTAAGCTTTCGGCAGGAACGTATGTTCTCCAAGCAAGAAGCAATGCAAAGGATGTTCTAGGTCAATTTAGGATTGTAAAACAGTAAACAATGCCATCTGTGAGAATTGAGATGAGCCAATATTTTCCGGTTTCAGCATCTAAGCTGTATGCGGCTTGGCTCAATAGTGAAGAACACGCTAGAATGACTGGCGGAGAAGCTGAAGTCAGCGACCTAGAAGGCGGTTCTTTCTCGGTTTGGGACGGTTACATTACTGGTAAGAACATCTCACTTTCTCCAAATTCTGAGATTATTCAGACTTGGCGTTCTGCGGAGTTTAAAGATTCTGACAGCGATTCTGAGTTAACGCTTCAGTTTAAAACCGTAAATAATGGTTGCGAATTAACTCTAATCCATGCTAATATTCCTGATGGCCAGCCAGATTATGAAAAAGGTTGGGAAGAGCATTATTTCGCTCCAATGAGGAGATACTTTGGTGGTTAAAACAACCCTAATTGTCCCTCGCTATCGTCAGTGGGTGGCAACTTAGGCTCTTTCTTTTGGGGCTCTTCTGATTCGGTTTTTTCAGACTTTGAAGTGTCTTCCACTTCTAACTCTACTGTTGTAGATTCTACGGGAGATGCGGCCTCCTCAGCTTCCTCTTCTTTATCCTCATTTTCCGACTCTCTAGGCTCAGGAGTTGGCGGCTCAAACGGAATTGGGTCCAAGGCATCAATCGTGTTTACAGATTCCTTAGTTAATGTGTTCCCTTTGGCTTTCAGTCCTTTTACTGCAATGAATTCTTCGACATTAATCTCCTCAGACTTGGCTTCATCCTCACCTTTCTGCTTTCGGAAATTCACTTGAATCATCGGCTTCCAATCAGAAGAAATCAATTCCAAGTTTATCTTTTCGCCTTCAGGGATAAAACTTACCGGTTTGCCCGATTTCTCTGCCAAAAAGCGTTTAATCATGTAAACCTTAGCATCTCCATCAAAGTAAATGGCCGATAGTGGTTTCTCAGGATTCCACTTTTCAATGAGAATCATATCATCTTCAAACTTGGTACTTAGACCAAATCCTGAAAGGCGATACTCTCCGGATTGCATAACAGTTAGAATTAAATCTTCTGGAGCAAACTCTCCAAGCAACTCCCCTCTTCCATCAGCATTCAAACGCTGAACGGTATCATCAAACCAAATCTTTCTGGCGCCAAGAGTTGAAAGACCTTTTTCTTTGAATTCAATCTTTCGCAGACTGTTTTTGGAGAATGTATTTCCCTTTGCTCCTCGACCTTTAATAGCCAATTCAGAAAAGTCAAAATCGAACTTCAATTTTTTGAGTTTTGGCTTTGGACGAACATGTACTTGAACAACTTCTGCTTCTCCATTTGGATTAGCAGTAAACCATTCAATTTTACTTCCTTCCGTTCCCGCGGTAACGTGATATTCCTTATCCCGAGTCATTGATGTAACAGGGAATCGCTTTACGAAGTAATTACCGCGAGCACCATCACGATAAATCACATTATATATAGTGCGCTTGTCGTTCTTACGGAATACGGCCGCGTGGATAATATCCTTACCGATAAAGACCTTGCTATCAACCTTCACCACTTTCATAATTCCACTTGCGGTGAAAACAATGATGTTATCGATATCTGAACAATCGCAAACAAACTCATCCTTCCGCATAGAAGTTCCAATGAATCCTTCCTCACGATTCATGTACAGCTTCTCGTTCGCAACAGCAACTCTTGCCGCATTAATGCTTTCAAACTGACGAATCTCTGTCTTACGTTCTCGACCTTTTCCGTACTTGTCTTTTAAGTTCTTGTAGTAAGCAATTGCGTAATCGGTTAGGTTAGCTAAGTGATGTTTAACCTCCGCAATCTTCTCTTCCAGTGCGGCAATTTGATTGTCAGCCTTGTTTGAGTCGAACTTAGAAATCCGCTTAATTCGAATTTCGGTAAGACGTGTAATATCTTCCTCAGTAACCGCTCTAAGCAAATGTTTAGTATGCGGCTTCAACCCTTTATCAATCGCGCTAATAACTCCTTCCCAAGTTTCCTCTTCCTCAATATCTCGGTAGATTCTATTTTCGATAAAAATCTTCTCTAACGAAGCAAAATGCCATTGTTCCTGAAGTTCACCTAAGCGAATTTCAAGTTCTAACTTCAGCAAGTCATGTGTTTGCTGAGTACAGATTTTCAGAATATTTGAAACCGAAGTAAACAGCGGACTTTCATCTACAATGATGCACGCGTTTGGTGAAATACTCACTTCACAATTAGTAAAGCTGTAAAGCGCGTCAATCGTCTTATCAGGGGAAATTCCTGTAGCTAAATGAATGAGAATCTCCACCTCAGCCGCTGTATTATCCTCAATCTTCTTAATCTTGATTTTACCCTTATCGTTCGCCTTAAGAATGCTATCTATTAAGCTCGAAGTTGTCGTGGTAAACGGAATCTCTGTAATAGTAAGCGTCTTCTTATCAACTTGGTTGATTTTAGCTCTTACCCGAATCTTCCCTCCTCTTTGCCCGTCATTGTATCCTGTAAAATCAGCCGAACCTCCCGTATGGAAATCAGGCATAATCTTCGGGTTCTTGCCCTTCAGAATTTGAATAGAAGCATCGATTAACTCACAGAAATTGTGAGGCATAATCTTGGTAGAAAGTCCCACCGCAATTCCTTCAACCCCTTGTGCCAGTAGCAATGGAAACTTTACAGGTAGCGTAATTGGCTCCTTGTTTCTTCCATCGTAACTCGATTGCCAGTTAGTTGTTTTTGGATTGAAAAGCACCTCCAAGGCAAACTTGGAAAGTCGCGCTTCAATATATCTAGCGGCCGCGGTACGGTCGCCAGTAAGAACATTACCCCAGTTACCTTGCGTATCTATTAAAAGGTCTTTCTGACCAAGACCAACAATAGCATCGCCAATGGCGGCATCTCCGTGAGGATGATACTTCATGCAGTGGCCAATCACGTTCGCAACCTTGTTGTAACGACCGTCTTCCAACTCAAACATAGAATGCATAATTCTACGCTGTACTGGCTTTAATCCATCTTCAATGGTAGGAACCGCACGCTCGAGAATTACGTAGCTAG
>JBMYXX010000206.1:0-5775 GCA_049608805.1 Flavobacteriales bacterium
GGCAACGACTGGGATTTTTGCAAGCAGGCAACTGCGCTCAGCGATGGTGGTTTTGCACTTTTTGGTCAGTCTTACACCTCTGGTAACGCCAATTTTAAATTGGTTCGAATAAATAGTCATGGAGATACGCTTTGGACCAAAAGCTACGGTGGTGCTGGGTTTGAAAGTGGTGAATCAATTGATACAGCCGCAGATGGTGGGTTTTATTTAGCAGGAATTACAGAGTCTTTTGGAGCTGGAGCAGCCGATATGTATGTGGTTAAAACTGATGATGTAGGAGATACTCTTTGGACTAAAACGTTTGGCGATGTTGAGGACGATTTCTGCTATGGAGTAGGAGCCACTTCCGATACAGGTTACGTTCTTGTTGGAGCAACGTTTAATAACACGGCAGATCAATCTGACTTCATAATTAGAAAAGAAGGTGGTAGTTCACAATGGATAAAGCATGAAGCTACGCCAGGTGGAAGTACCGTAACCGATGTTTTGATTGAGCCGGGAACAGGCGATGTAACGGTGGTTGGTTATGTACAGGCAGGCGACTTTGGTAAGGAAGATGGTCGGATTGTAAGGTATGGCGGACTAGACGGAATTTGGGGCGGCATGGCTAAGTCTCACGGAAGCCAGGAAAATGACAGGTTTTATGATGTGAAACTTTGTTCTGATGGTGGCTACGTTATGGTTGGTACAACCGCAGGCTACCTAAACAGATTTGATGATGTATACCTGGTAAGAGGAGATGAATTTGGCCTTACGGTTAATCCAGAATTAGGAGTTGATGAGATTGAAATTGACGGGAAAAACTTCAGCGTAGCTATTGGTCCAAATCCAATAACAGAAAACTCTGCTTTGCTTATACAAGATTATGTGGGCTTGATTAAACAAGTTGAAGACGATTTACATGTAAGTATCTACAATTCTATTGGAGTTGAAATTCAAAGAATTGAGGTGAATTCAGAAAAGGCTAATCTTAACCTTGGTGCTGTTGAAAGCGGGATTTATTTCTACCAACTTTCCACAGGAAATAAGGTGCTGGCAACAGGAAAGACCATAAAAATAGATTAGTGTTCTTTACGTAAAGAGGTTGGTTAAAAGAAACCAACTACTCCTAAATAGGCGCTTTGCGATGTGCCCACCATTGGGAGAACGTAGCCTTCCAAATTCCTAGTTCCAAGAATTATTTGCGCCTTGTCTGAGAATTTCTTCTTGAACTCTAGCCCTAAATGCCAGCTTCCAAAACCGCCAAAAGCTACACGGCCATCAATGAAAAAACCTTTCCCCAAAGGTGAGTTTGTTCCTATGTAAGCATACGGAATGTAGGACGGAGCAATTCTGTACTGAACTCCCGCGTATAGCTTCCAGTTTTTACTGTTTAGCACGTAATGTCCTTCAAAGCCCAAGTAACCAGGTAGAACTGAGGTGTAGGCGGTAGCCGTTTGCTTGCTCGCAAATCCATCAACCACAGAATCTAAATTGATGGAAGAAAAGCTGCCTCCTGATGCAAACAAGTCCATTTCAACACCTTCAAACCTAAACACAGAATCTAGCGCAGTTTGCTTTAGGTTTTTAGTCCAGTTAATGATGCCTAAATCTTCTGCTTCAAACCTAATTCCAAATTTTTTGCTCTCGTAACCAACGTGAAAGGAACCACTAAATCCGACACCATTTAAATCAAAGTATTGTGAGCTTGATAGGGAAGAGGAGCGAATACTACCATGAACTTCTCCATCCAAATATTCACCGTCTTCTTGAGTAAACAAATCGGCTTGATCAATTTTTACCTGAAGGTTTCGCTTGCCTGCAAGAAAACCAATTCCAATTCCCAAGTTCCATTTGCCTTTCTCCGTATAAATGGTTTGTAGAAGACCAGCTTCAAACTGCGTGTACATTAAAAGATTGAACTCAACCGGAGAGAGTTCAACAGATTCTCCAGCATATTGAGCATTGCCAAACATGGCAAAGTCAAAGAGCTCCTTAGGGTACCTGGCGTTGGCATGTATCTTATCTGCAAAATTTATGAACCAACCTACGCCTTTAGAGCTATCCGTAATGTGTTTGGCAAAAACTCCATACTCTAAATCTGCTCCAAGTCGGTTTCTTCTGGTGTGTTTACCGCTTACCGTTTCCCTAAGTTTTCGGTCTAAAACATTTCCTTGAAACACGTTCCAAACTAGGTTTGACGTAATAGCATTTGTGCTGGCTTGATAACGCCCATGCGCTCCAACTGCATAGCCTTTGTTCCAATCGGAGTAAATGTTGCTTTTGTACTGCGCAGATGCTGCAATACTTAGAAATAGAAGAATTGGGAGGATGAAGTTTCTCAAAGTATAGAGGGGCCAAAATTGAGGTTAAACCTTCCAATTAACTTTAAATCAATCCCATAAGTGTCGTAAAATTCAACTAAATCTGGCTGGTTAGATGTGTTGAATTTAGCTTTGATGTGAATGAATTTGGTCTGTGGTAAAACGCCAGCAGTATTTGAATCTATAGGAATGTTTATTCGAGATTCAAGCGGTTCTTCAACTCTATTGTTAGCGTTTAATGGTGGAGCAAGTACCTCAGAAGGAACAAGAAGCGTGTCTAGTTCAATCAAGTTCTCGTCTAGTAGAATGAGTTCAATTTCACCGCCTAAAGGCAAGCCGTTATTAGCAATAAGCGTAAAGGTTCCGCTGTTTACCGTTTCTACAACAGCTGTAGTAGAGAGATTAAACGCTACCGTATCTACTAGCGTCAGATTAGATAGCGAAGCTCTTAACGGAATGTCAATATCCATTAAAGCCTCAAAAGGACTGTCGTAATAGAAAAAGTCGTTTCCAGAAGATATGTTCCCCAACGGATTTAACTCAAAACCGAAGGTAAAACCGAGTTCGTCTGGTAGGTTTTCAATAAATCCTTTAATGTTGGAATTAGAATTGTTGAGCTGATAGTTTACCTCGTACGGAACAACATCTTCTGCATTGCCATTTGGGTCTTGTGCTCTTGTCAACAGAATCTCATTCCCAATAATTTGGTGGTTGAGGTTTATGGTTGTACCGGTTCTATTGTTGATTGACTTCAAGGCGTCAAGCAGAAACTTTGCGTCTGCACCAACCCCGTTTACAACACTCAAATCAATGGTAACCGAGTCTAACAGCATTTGTCCCTCGGTTATTCGGTTTAACACATCAATCTCCGATGTTTCATCATCCGTTTCGCTCACCATTTGACCGAAGTATCCTGTGCCATACTCTGGAACCAGATTAAGAAAAGAGTATTCTATAATTAGAAACTTGGTTGGATTGGCGGGGATGGAAACCGTGTTCCCAGTTTCTGAAGTTTTAATCCGAAAATCTGTGGTTAAAGTATTAAATCCAGAACCGTCTAAACCGCCAAGGTTAACCGAATATCCGCTCAAGTCAAATTCAAGCTCTAAAAATGCCGTGTCTGCAACACTTCCGGCTGGTACTGTTTGGCTAGATGTGAAAGGTGCTCCAAACCGATATGCAGTAGGCATGTTGTATTGAAAGTCAATGGCAGTCTCAACAACACTTTTAACCTTGAGTTTAACGGTTCCTTCGCGCAGCACAATCTGATTTAAGGCTAAATCGCCTAAGTCATACTGCGTTTCAGATGTTAACGGAATGGGTAAATCTGTTCCCGGAGCAACATCGTTTAACGCAAAAGGAACTCCAATTTCTTCGCTTATAGTAGTGTCTGGTATTTGTAAAATTGAGTCTAGAGGAAAATCAATAAGCGGTACTTCAATTTTAAGCCGGAGAGCGCCTTCGCTATCTGCTGTAACCAGCGAATCTGCAAGTAAATCTGCAAGTGTTAGTCGTGTGTTTATTACCGGAGAAAGCACATCTACATCCCATGAACTACCCGCTAAATCTTGCTTGCAGCTAGACATTCCTAGGCCAATTAGTACTGTAAAAAAGAATGCGTGTAGTCGGTGCTTCATGCTCTAAAACAAATGTAGATAAATATGAATGTTGCTTGTGTCAAATCTTATACGAACCGCTCCTCAAACTTGCTAAAAGAAACTTTGTGCTCGGAATTACGTAATGGATGCAAAATTTGAAAACTAACTTGTTTAACCCCCAAAGAACATGAATCCGATTTCAACAAAAAAAGTCCTCGTTTCTTATTTCATTTCATCATCATTAATTCTTCTGGTTTCTGCAATGACAAATTCGGCAGAAGCGTATGGAGGTCAAGCTGTTAATGCCAATTTAGGCCAAAGCCAATTATTAGGTATGTTGGTTTATTTGATGATGGCACTAGGTGCTAACGCCATTTTACATATGGTGTTTTATTATGGTGGTTTTAAATCATCACCAATAAAACGCGGAGTAACCGCAGGTGCCGTTTTAGGTTTAGCTTATTTCGCGGTAACGGTGTTTGCTTTGGGAGCTTACAACATTACCACAGATCCCTTAGGAGAAATGGCAACGGCTTTGGCCGGAAGAATGTTTGAGTACACTACCGGGGGTATTGTTACCGCCATTGTAAGTGTTTCAGATATCCACAAATGGGGATTGCTTCGGGCGTTTTAATAGCCGTACTTGTTTTTCCAGAGTTTGCTTAGTCGCTTACGATCGGTTAGTTCCCGAGGATTTTCTTGTGGCTCGTAAAAGCGATGGCCAGAAATTGATTCAGGCATATACTCAAGGTCGATGAAATTCTGCTCGTGGTCGTGAGCGTACTTATATTCTTCTCCATAACCGATTTGCTTCATCAGTTTGGTTGGAGCGTTTCTTAAATGAAGAGGAACAGGCAAATCTCCTGTTTCTGAAACCAGTTTCTTGGCCTTTTTTATTGCAGCATAAGTAGCATTGCTCTTTGGCGATGATGCCAAGTAAATCGTAGTCTGAGAAAGAATTATTTCTGCTTCGGGATAACCAATTACCGCAACCGACTGAAAGCAACTGTTGGCCAAAACTAAAGCCGTTGGATTTGCTGCGCCAATGTCTTCTGATGCAAGAATAAGCAAGCGTCTTGCAATGAATTTTGGGTCTTCGCCACCTTCTATCATCCGTGCCAACCAATACACCGCAGCATTCGGGTCGCTGCCCCGCATCGATTTAATAAATGCGGAAATCACATCATAATGATTCTCGCCATTTTTATCATAAACAGACATAGAATTCTGCAATGATTCTTGCACGGAGTTGTTGGTTATAGTAATGGATTTGGTCGTACTCGACCTAACCACTAACTCCAAATTGTTGAGCAATTTTCTGGCATCACCACCAGAGAACCTCAGCATTGCTTCATTTTCTTTGACCTTTATTTTTCGGTCTAAATCGGTTTGTAATCTTAGTCGGCCTTTTTCTAACAAGTCCTCGAGGTGGCTCTTTTCTAGCGACTTTAAAATGTAAACTTGACAGCGAGATAAAAGCGCTGAAATAACCTCAAAAGATGGGTTTTCTGTAGTGGCACCAACCAAGGTTACCAATCCTTTTTCTACCGCTCCAAGCAAAGAGTCTTGTTGAGATTTGCTAAACCTGTGAATTTCATCTATAAACAGAATGGGCTTTCCCTGTTTGGTAAAAAGTCCTTTTTCCTTGGCCTTATTAATTACTTCTCTTACATCCTTTACGCCAGAGTTTATGGCACTCAGGTTAAAGAACGGGCGGTTCATGGTTTGAGAAATGATATGGGCAAGTGTGGTTTTTCCTGTTCCAGGAGGTCCCCACAAAATCATTGATGGAATTTGGCCTGAGTTAATTGCGCTGCGCAAAACAGATTTGCTGCCTACCAAATGCTCCTGACCAACATACTCGTCTAAAGTGT
>JBMYXX010000207.1:0-5713 GCA_049608805.1 Flavobacteriales bacterium
TGACCTGCAAAGCCCGCAATCATTATTGAACTAAATGCACCAATCCAAGCAGTAATCTTAAACCACTGAACCTTACCCAGTTGATTGATGCCGAGATGTTCTAAACCTAGCCAATAAACCAGCATTCCAAGCAAACCAAAACCCGTTAACCCAAGGTAAAATCGTTTATCATTTGGTTTAACAAAAAAGTATGAGGCCAAGCCTAAAACAAGCAAGCCTATAAACTTTATGTAGTGCGTAGTTGGGAACAAGCTGGGCAAATAATGATGATGATTTCTAAAGCGATAAAGTATCTCATAATAGAGTCCTTCATCAAACGGCTCTCCGCCAGCAAACTGCCTAGCAAATGTTGGAACCAGAATTAAGGCTGCCACTACCAAATACGGAATAGCAAATTGAAATGCCCGCTTCAAGTTTCTTCGAAACAATAATTCGATTCCTCCGAGAATCAAGAAGAGCTGAAGCCCGACAAGCGGTTGAAAAAGTGTGGCCAAACCAAGGATGACACCCGTAAGGGCGTATCGCCATACGCCCCTACCTGAACAAATGAACTGAAGCAAAGCAAAGGCTGAAATTCCCTTTGCAATTGTGCTTGAAATGAAGCTGCCGTACATTATATGATTGCCCCCAACGGTAAAATTGTAGAACACAAGCATCGCCAAAATTGGAGCAAGAATAACTGCCCATGTATTACCAAAGAGCTCCTCCGAAATTCTAGCAAATGAGTACGCCATTAGCGCAATACAGCAGAACGTAAGAATGAAAAGCCCCCACTCTAACCCAACTGTTTCCGCTACCACCAGAACCAATTTCTCATAGTAATGCCGAACTGTAAAAATGGAATTGGTTGCGTTTACAAAGTAGTCGTTCGGGTATAACTCCGAATCGAGCATTTGGTAAATCTGAGGCAAATGTTCTGCCTGATCATTCGTGTTAAATTGGTACCCACGAATGAGCAAAAACACCGAAGCAATCAAGCAGGCGTACCCTAATAACGGTAAAGAACTTCCGAAAGCGCGATTACTCATTCTGTGCCCAAAATTACCGTTAATTTTATGCTGAAATGAACAAGCGTATTTTACTAGTTGAGGATGAAGAAAGCCTCCAAGACATCATTAAATTGAACTTGGAACTGGAGGGCTACCAAGTCTCTGCGGTGAATAACGGCAAAGTGGCACTTGAGGAGTTTGCCGCCAAGCGTTTCGACTTGGTAATACTTGACGTAATGCTTCCCGAAGTTGATGGTTTTACTATTTGCCAAACCATCAGACTGGAAAACACACACATTCCTATTCTTTTTCTTACTGCCAAAAGTTCTGCAGAAGACCGCGTTTTTGGGTTGAAAATTGGCGGAGATGATTACCTGACCAAACCTTTCAATTTAGACGAGTTCTTACTTCGCGTTCAGGCTTTACTAAAGCGTGGCGCAACCACAACTAATTCTGCCTCCAACTCTTTTGAGTTTGGTAATTGCGGTATTGATTTTGGCTCTTTCACCGTTAAGGATTTACAAGGAACTGAGCACCAACTATCTAAACGAGAGATGAAACTTCTTCGGCTTTTTGTGGAGCGTAGAAATGAGGTTTTGTCTAGAGAAACTATCCTGGAAACAGTTTGGGGTTATGATGTTTTTCCATCTACCCGAACCATTGACAACTACATTCTAGCTTTTAGAAAGTACTTTGAGAAAGACCCGAAAGACCCGAAACACTTTCTATCTGTGAGAAGTGTTGGGTATAAGTTTGTTGCTTAAATCGCTTATTACTTCTCTAAAGTTAGTGTGTAATCCCAATTTTCGTTGGCATTAATCACCACATTATGCGATACTTTTTGCTTGTTGTCTGAATCAATAATTCTAGTCCAAATCATATCTGGCTCCGAGCTTCTGTCAATAATTATCTCATCCTGACTTGCTTCCCAGCTAAACGTGCCTGTTTGAGGATAAACTGTACCATTAAACGTGAAAGAATAATTCTGTTCTCCGGTTCCGTTGTTCTTGAACTCCACGGTTCCGACCGGGTTTTCATCTTCAGCAGAAAAGAAAGATGACCCGTTGACATTTAATGTGCCTTCCACTTTTGTTACAGACCAAGTGCCGAATAAAACCTTATCTAAATTCTTATTGCAAGAATTAAAAATCACTGCGGTTAAGGCGAAAAAAGTAAGAAGTGTAATTCGTTTCATGTCGATGGTCTTAAGGGCAAACATAAGTGAAAGAGAAGCCCCTTGACCTGAAACAGATCAAGGGACCATTACATTAATTTATTACTACTTACTAATTAGCATTCTGTTGGTTAACACATTAACGCCATTGGTAAGTGAGAAAGTGTACATACCTGAACTTAATGAAGAACCATCGAAAATAATCTTGTTATCTCCTTGGTTAGCAGACACAGGCATAGTTGCTACTTCTCTACCTGCGGCATCTCTCACCAAGAAAGTGTAAGCACCTTGGTCTTTACTTACAAAGCTAATTGTTGCGTTACCGGCAGTTGGGTTAGGAACGCTTTCTCCAAGCATAAAACCAAACTGCTCTAACTCGTCTATACCTAAATAAGGTCCGGTTAGGATGAACGTTTCTGAAGCCATTAAACCGTTATCATCTGTTACGGTAACGGTGTAAGTACCTGGCTGCAAGCCTAGCCTATCTTCACTTGTTTCAGGACCATCAGACCAAGCAAAAGTAAATGGAGGTGTTCCTCCATCTACAGTTACATCAATGGTTCCGTAGATGTAGTTTGACTGAAAATCTAGCGTTGGATTAGTTGTTACACCAGTAACTACCAAGTTGTTTGTTTCTTCTGGGAAACAGTTCTTGAAGTGAATTTTAACTGGATTTCCAAAAGCAGAACAGTTCTCGTTTACAGATGGGAAGTTTCCAGGTAACGGAGGCAAGTTAAAGCTTGCGGTAATCGTTTGACCAGGTTCTGCAGTTACCTCAAGTCCTTCAATATTGTAAAGTTCATCTTCAGAAATGAGGTTACAGCTATCAGCATAATTAATAACCACAAAATCAGGAACAGACATATCAATAGCTGTGGTTCCTGTGTTTGTTACACTAATCTCCCAAACGCCATTCGGGTCTCCAGTAAACAAATCTGTAAGTGCTAGACATGGTAACCCGCCAGCTAAATCTAGTAGTTGCTGATTAATTGGTAAACCGAATGCTACTGCATCGTTTACGTTTAAGTTAGATCCATCAGGGAACGTGAAAATCATTGGGAAAATCTCCCAGTTATCATCCGCTGCGTTTAGCGTAGGACAAATCTCTGCAAATGGAGCACATCCTTGCAAAGTATCATAAGTTAACTCCTGTAGTACTGGGTTTTCAATAACAAATGGTGTTACAAAGTAATCTCCGGTTACAAGGCTATCGTTAAGTGTAACACAGTTTCTTGCAAAGTTTACAGTATCATTTAGTTCACTCATCAAGTATCCGTTATCCTGAGCGGCAGTTGCTTCTGCTTGATTTGTAACTGGTCCTTCAATTTCAGGAGTTACTGCCCATGCTATTGTGCTAGATGCGTTAATGGCAAATCCATCCGCAATAAAATCGAAATCCTCACCGCAACAAATCGTATCTGTTGGTAGCGTTTCTAGTGTTCCAGGTATACACAGGCTGTATGGGAACGAGATTTGACTACAACCATTAGGGCTAATTAACTCAACTGTATAAGGGCCGGACGAGCTTAAACCTGATAACGATTCAGCATTTTCTCCAGACATGGCTACTCCATCTAAATACCACTGAACATCATATCCAGCTGCGTCTATTTCTAACTGATTATCAATTGAGTTAAAGCTAATTACAGCTACAGGAGGGAACTCTTCGACCGTAATAGAATACGTATTTGAACCTGCTACGCAGAAAGTAACCGTATCGTACAATTCTACTCTGTACTCGCCAGTTTCCGTGGCCCAAAGTTCGTTTGATGTGCTTCCTGTTAAAGACGTTGTATCGTTAAACCACTGATACGCCACTGTTGGACTAGTGTTGGTTGCTGTAAGCAACGTAGAATCTCCTTCGCAGAAAACATCTAACCCACCGTTAGAAACGGTAGCATCGTCTGGGCTAACGTTTACAACAACAGTATCCGTGTTTGTTACAACATTATTAACCGCCAAGCCAATCGTGTATGTAACACTCACGTTAGAGCCAATTTGGGTGAAGGTTCCCGCTTCCGATACATTGAAAGATGGACCTCCTAAATCATCGTCTTGCGAAGTTCCATCGATATCGATAAAAAACAAAGAGTATGGATTGTCGTTCGGATTAAGAACATAGTTAATGTTAGACCAAGTAGCGGTAAGTTGATTGCTCACTTCATCCCCACTTTCTACTGTAATTCCATTGGCGTTTCGTAAATCCCAAACCATGTCTGGTTGTCCGGTTGGTGTAAAAAGACCTTCCTCTACATCACCCCAATAACCATCGAGAGCCGTGGCCGTAATTGACTCTAGAACATAATCGTAAATGGTAGTTTCTAGGGTAACCTCGTTATCTCCAGCAGTGGTGAATGTTTGATCCGGTGGATTTTGACCAGTTGCAGTATTTCCATTTGCAAAAGTCCAATCATAACCTGTTGGGTAAGGCGCACCGTCAATCAAACCTTCAAATGTGCTTGTAACCTCATCGCAACCAGCTATTGGAGAAAAGCTAAAACCGGTATTTCCGCCTGTGGCAGGAAGAACTACTAGTTCTGTATTAAAATCAATGGGTTGAGTAACACCGGCTCCAACATCGGCAGTACCAAGTACAGTTACCACAATTGGGTATGTTCCAGGTGTGGCAAACGTGGTACCGCAAAACTGTACACAACCGTACTGATCGTTCTGCGGAAAGTAGGTGCAGTTTGAAATATTACACGTCCAGTTAATCCCTGGAGGCAGTCCATCAATTGTTGAAATAATTACCTGAGAAATATCTACAACTCCTACTGGTACACCAGCATCGTAAGTTGTTGGCATAATGAAAGTCATTGTAGTGTCAAATGGGTTTCCTTGAGTAACAGAAGGAACCGGATCTGGTGCCAAACCACCTTCTGGATAAGCAGAAGCGGGAGTTAGCAAAGCTACGTCTGGCGTACACGTAGAACACTGAGCAAATGAGTTACTGCTTACGCTAAAAGCGAGCAAAAATGCAGCAACAAAACCAAAGTATATCTTATTCATCTTGATGTTTTTAGGGAGTGCAAAGGTAAGTTTTTAAAGGGCATTGAGTTTAAATGACGTTGCGCAATCTTAGAATTGGCAACTAAATAGACAGACGGCTAAATTTTGATTGGGTAGCTATCGCTGGCAAACATTCTTAAAATCGCAGTATTGACAACTGTCTGATTTTTCGGTTTGACCAAAGGAAATTTGCTCATCAAACATATCTGCGAGCAATTCGTTGAGTTTGATTTTAGTGAACTCAATTTGTTCCTCACTTGAGAATTCTTGTTTGTCTAATACCACTTCAACAGGTTTTTCTATTTCTCTAGCACGAAGGAAAAATACCGTTGGCTGAATCTCGGTTTGTGCAGGATTTTCGGCTCTATACATCAAACCATAAAGCAACAATTGAAAAGCATTATCAGCTTTACTTGCTTCCAAAGCGGCCTCGGTTTTCACAACTGTTGTCTTATCAAAAGAACCCGTTTTGTAATCAATAACACGAACGGTTCCATCAGAAAGTTGGTCAATTCTATCTGCTATTCCTTTAATCTTAACG
>JBMYXX010000208.1:0-5692 GCA_049608805.1 Flavobacteriales bacterium
GGTCTCCACTTGCACCAAGCGATCCTTGAGTATAAACTACAGGAAGAATATCGTTATTGAATAAATCGACCATACGAAGTACGGTTTCCTTTTGCACTCCACTATGTCCGAAAAGCATATTCCATACTTTTAAGCACAACATTGCCCGAACAATTTCCTCAGGAACTCTTTTTCCTGTCCCACAAGCATGAGAAAGAATGAGGTTTTTCTGAAGCTCTTCTAAGTCTTCTTCACCAACACGAATGTTGCTCAGCGAGCCAAAACCTGTGTTGACACCATAAACCGTGGCCTTTGAATCTCTTACCTTTTTAAGTAGGTAATCTGCCGATTTTTCAATTGATTGGATCGTATCATCAGACACTTCTAAACGACCATTTCCTAAAAGGGTCGATAATTTTGCAATGGTGAGTTTTCCGTCAAACACTATGTTTCTCTTTTAAAACCTTAAAGACTGGTCGGTTGGTTAACTTCGAATCTACCCAAGCAACTAAATCAATAGTTGAAAGAGCATTCCTTTCTCCAGGCTCGTAACCAGCCTCAATTAATTCTTCTTTTAATTTCATGAATGCCTCCGGACTTTCTTGAATTGTTTCATTCTTTGAAACTCGTTTCATGAACGAAAGCATAACTTCCTCAAAACTATACAAGCCTTCCAACTTACTAAGGAAACGATAGGTTGACCTCGCTAAGTACTCCAAGAGTTCATTTCTGCCTAATTCAAACTGAAGAATCATGGTCAGAATCCTTGTAGATGAATGCAAATCCTCCACGGTTTTAATGTCAGTATCATTAAGTACGCGATTTAACCATCTAATAGCTGGCGAATACTGGCCAATAGTATATAAGAAGTACGCAATATTAAAGTACAAATGAAGGATTACATACCGTCTATGGTATAGTTCAAGAGTTTCTGTTTTCTTCTCCAACAAGTCAATCAAGGCAAGACCATCATCAACTCTACCAAGCCTACTATAAAGCGCAAGTCTTCCTAGCGATGACTGCAGCAATATGCGGTCTTTTAACTCCTCGGAAAAATGGCTTTTCAGCGAACGCTCTTCAATTGACTCCATCTTTCCAATGAATAATTCCGCCTCATCCCATTTTCCTAGGCTAAGACAAATGGGCACCAAATTATTGAGCGACACAAAATATCTCTTGACAATATCCTTACTATATCCTGAACCAAATTTAGATTCGACCAGCTCATACAAATCATAACGATACTTATATGCTTCTTCCCAGTTACCGTTAATCTTATTGTATTGGGCATGTATATTTAAGTAGCAGCACTTGGATCTAAAAGTTAATGCACGGTTAGGGTCCTTAAGAGCAAACTGATTAACTATTTGATCATTCGTTTTGTAATTGGTATTCCCTCTCTCAATTCCAATCTTATAGTAGTTATTGAAAATCTTGGACTGTAAATCAATGTACTCTCGTTCATTCTGCAACGCACCTAGAATTTCATAATACTCTTCCGAAACGGCATCAATATCCAATTCATCCTTCCCAACATAAAACCCTTCCGACAGCAACCTCGACTCCCAGTCTAAAACACTAAGTATAATAGGGAAACAATCATTTTTAATTGCTGCTTTCCTAACCTTCTTAAGTAATTGAGCAGATTGTTCCACAAGCCCTTTTTCGTACAGGAATTGTACATCTTGAAGCATTCCTTGTAATCGGAATTCGATTGACCGTTTTAGATGGTAAAGGCGCATTGCCTTTAATATTGACTCATAAAGATGATTTTGTGTAACCGCCAGCTGATCTAGAAACTTATGCCCGACAAAAACCTTCCGTAAATCATCCTCATTAAATTCTTTCGCATCCACATAGTAGTCGAACAACTTCGCTAGATTACTTTCTTTCTTCTGAACAGAAGCTTGCAGTTTAAAGTAGCGCTTTTCGTTTAACTCTAAAGAATGAACCAGACGGTATAATTTATCTCCTTTGGACATTATATTCAGTTAATCATGTAAGCCATAACAGGAACATTTAACAATCGGAAAATTAAAAAATTAATATTATAATCTAAGACCTAGGCGTAAACGGCTCATTATCTATTAAATTTGTTACCTGAATTAACAAAATCAATCCACCAGCTCAGTTATTTAGTCGTCAAACCCGTACTCATACAATCTCAAAAATGAAACATTCTCTCTTCAACATTAAATCTCTACTTGCCATAGGTTTTGGAGTATTGCTTACTCAATCTGTATTAGGTCAGGCAGTATCGATTAACTCATCAGGAACCGCACCGCACACGCAGTCAATACTTGATATTTCATCAACTACAAAAGGAGTGTTACTGCCAAGAATGACCACCGGAGACAGAACAAGTTTTGTGCCCACAACTACTGGTATGACGGTTTATGATATTACAACGCAATCTTATTGGTATTGGGACGATACGGCTAACATCTGGAAAGAGTTGGCAAGTGGCGGCATCCAGTCTGCAACCGCTGGTGACGGTCTTGTAAATAGTGGCACAGCTACTGCGATTATCTTTGATGTAGCAGCAAACAATGGTCTTAATGTTGACGTACCTAACGACATGGTGCAACTTGGGGGAGCACTAACTGAAAACACACTAATTCCGCAAGGCAATTTTACTCTTGACTTCACTACAACAGCCACTGACGGTTTTAGTATAGACGGAGAGACTTTCTCAGTTGACGGTGCTGGCGACAAAGTAGGTATTGGAACTGACGCTCCTTCTGGCAAACTGCAAGTAACAGTTGATAATGCTGGTTTGAACGTTCCTTTGATTCTACGAAATGAGAACGGCTTACCGAATAATGGAGCGAACTCAATAGGCCTTGGTTTTGCCGTTGAGGACAACGGAGATTATGTAAAATCGGCAATTATACATGAGCGTACAGGAGACTTTGGAATCGGAAGCCTTAAGTTCTTGGTCAGTGATATTGCTTCTTCTGCCAACGCAACAACGGCTGACACCAAAATGACCATTTTTAATAATGGCAATGTTACCATCACCGGTAAGTTTAACTCTAATGGTATTCAGGAGACTTCAGATAAAAGATTCAAAAAGGACATTGAGCCACTTACTGGCGCTTTGAAAAACTTACTTGATTTAGACGGGGTGACATACAAATGGAGAAGTGAAGAGTTCCCAGAAAAACATTTTACAGATAGAACAGAAATCGGTCTAATTGCACAGGAGCTAGAAGCTGTTTATCCTGAATTAGTTGCAACGGACGCTGATGGATATAAGTCTGTTCAATACAGTCACCTTGTGCCCGTATTGATTGAAGCTATTAAAGAGCAGCAAAAAACCATTGCCAATTTGGACAAAACGGTTGAGTTGCTGAATGCACAAGCCTCTAAGACACAATCTCTTTACGAGACATTAAACAAGCAGATGTCTGCAATTTATTCTGAGTTGCAACTAACACCAGACAACAGCGAAGTATCTTCTAAGTAGAAGAAACAACATAAACAAGGAGAAGTCACTCCATTCAAAGGCTTAATCATTAACTCAAAAAGGCTTCATAGTAAACCAACTGTGAAGCCTTTTTTTCCTCTTGACCAGCAAGAAATTCCAAGCCTCGCAAACGAAATTATTCCAGGCAACATTGGTTGCTTCAAAAAAAAACAGCGTTTTCCAGGAAAAGGTTCTGCTAGATAGTGTGCATGGACTGTCCTAAAAATCGATTGTCACAGCTCCTTCATTAGAGACTGCCATCCAATTCGCTTCCAGATATTTATCTGTAACTGTTTTTCCAAGCCTATATGATGAAACGGCACTTGAGAAAACTATAGGAGTTTTTCTTTCATGATTAATCAGAATATTATTCCCATCACTAAAGTCCGTTACAACAATCAAGTCTAACTTTTCAGTGTTTAGCTTTAGTTTTTGATGCTGTTCTTCCTGAAGACTAAGAACAGACAAATTGAAGTTACCTAAGGACAATTGATGATTTAGCACCGAATCATTCAACTCAACAAATCGTTCCGTTTCTATTCCTTTATTCCACCAATGATGTCTGACGTGAAAAAGTATGGCTTGTTCATTTTGCAACATATCAGCACTTGCAAGAAAGGTTAGTTCTGTTCCATTAACCAATGCTATAGCAGTCTCTCCTTTAACGTTATAAATGGAGGTAAACCTTTGTGTCTTTTGACTATGAACTTCTTTAACCTGAAGCAGCATAAACAAAATTGACAAACTTATTGCGGCATAAATTCCTTGTCTTTTTTCGAGAATAATAAACACCAGCACACTTCCTATTAGAACATAGATTATTAGCGCTTCCATTGTTGAAATATCAATTCCTGACAAAACAGAATTAGGAATCTGTTCTATCCAGACAACCACCTTATTCAGACACTTTATCAACCATTTCAAAAGAAATCCGAAGAATAGTAAAGCTGGTTTCCAAAGGCTGGCGATAAACAAAGAGAAGCCTAAATACAGTATCCCAGCGGCAGCTGGAATTACAAGAAGATTGGAGACCAGAAACAAATTTGGAAACTGATGAAAATATAGCAGCCCTAAAGGAAATGTGGCAATCTGAGCCGCCACCGATACGCATGTAATGGACCAGGCCCAATCTGCAAATCTGTTGTTGAACACATATAAATTGAACAATCGGGGCTGAATAAGCACTATTCCTATTACAGCAGCATACGAAAGCTGGAACCCAACTTGCATAATTATCATAGGCTCATACAAAATGAGCACGAAAGCAGAGGCGGCCAACGTGTTAAATATGTTGGTGTTTCTAGTTAATGCCGAACCAACAGCTACAAACGAAAACATTGTTGCTGCTCTAAAAACTGAAGCCGATAAGCCAGTTAATGCAGCGTAGGAAAACAAAAACGTCACAAGCAAAAAGGTGCGAATCAACTTCCCATATCTAAAGCGATTCAAGAACCTGAGCAAAAAGTTCAAAATCATATAAACGATTCCTACATGTAAACCAGAAACAGCAAGCACATGTGTTGCACCTGCGCCTGCATAGGCACTCATTAATTCCTTATCTAAATCTGTTCTAAACCCAAGGATTAGAGCAGAGGCAACCGAAAGTTCGTTTCCATCTAATCCAGATTCTTTAAGCAAGCCTATAAGGATTGACCGCACATCTAGAAACCAGCCTTTAAGACCAGGGCTCCCTTCTGACAGAGAGCTCCATGCTCCGGTTTTCACATAACCTCGGTATGATATGTTGTGAAATCGGAGGTAGCGTGTGTAGTTAAACTCATTTGGGTTCCCCATGCCTTTTACCCTTTCTAGCTTGGTTCTTACCAAAATTTGTTCTCCGTACTTCAAGCCTTCGGAGGCAGAATCCTTCTTAAAATACAGCAACACCTTTCCATGAGAAGAGTTGTTTACAGTCGATAACTCGGCAGTAACCTTTACCGACTTGTTCTTCACTTGAGGTTCGTCAGAAATTATTGCCATGTAAGCTCTTGGCTTTCCATCAAATGCTTCTCCACTCAGAGAATCTGGAAAGATGGAATCTGAAACCGATAAAGACAGGAATCCTCCGAGTCCTACTAAAACTGGCCAGAGCCAAAGCCCAAACCAATGCGACTCACGAAATCTTGTTGTAACCACAAGTAAAAGCAAGGAGACACTCCCGGCACCAACCCCAGACCAGGTTAAAACCCTTGTGTTTACTTGAGCAAACTCTGGTAAAAATGATGCACAAATTACTCCTACCAA
>JBMYXX010000209.1:0-5661 GCA_049608805.1 Flavobacteriales bacterium
TGGGCGTTAGAAATTTGAGAGGACCTATCTTTAGTACGAGAGGACCGAGATGGACAGACCTCTAGTGTACCTGTTGTGGCGCCAGCTGCATCGCAGGGTAGCTATGTCTGGATGAGATAAGCGCTGAAAGCATCTAAGCACGAAACTCGCCTCAAGATTAGATTTCTTTTAAGGGTCGTTAGAGACGATGACGTTGATAGGTTGCAGGTGTAAAGGCAGTAATGTCAAAGCCGAGCAATACTAATTACCCGTAAGCTTTTACTAGCTAATGCGATTTAGAATTACAATATATTTTCTTCCCTCATTGTCAATATCAACTATTGTTGATATAAAGCTTTAAGGTGACTATTGCGGTGGGGTTCACCTCTTCCCATTCCGAACAGAGAAGTTAAGCTCACCAGCGCAGATGGTACTACAGTAACATGTGGGAGAGTATGTCGTTGCCTTAATTTATTTTAAACCCTGACTAAGTAATATTAGTCAGGGTTTTTTGTTTACAATACGTTCGTAAACCTTGTCTTTCAGTACACGCATATTACTTGTAGGTGGGATTTTTCTCAGTGTTTGCGGCTTTGATGCCAAAGCACAGGGTTTGAAGGAAAAGTTTCGTATTGATTCCTTGTTCCCTTCAAACGTTTCGGACACTCTCAACGTAAGGGCATTTTCAGCCCACACTTGGTTAAACGGTGAACAGGGGAGGTATGGGTTAAATTCAGTTCATAGCACCCATAACTATCATCCGCTATATGGATACAGTCAAACGAGGAATGATTTAGGAAACATTGGCTCGGCTGGACTATCTACCTTATTTGACTATGACCGTGACTTTGGTTTTTCTTTTCGGCCAAGTCGAATTGGTTTTTGGAAAGGTTTAAAGGGGCGTGAGTTTCTCCTTTCTGAAAAAATGTTTTCGAATGTTCAATACTCTAATGGTGTTAACAGGGAAAACTACTTGCTTGCAAACCTAACCAGAAGCTTTGGTAGCTTGTTGGATTTCGGTTTTCGGTTCAACAGGATTAATTCTGAAGGATTCTACGATAGACAACAAAACACGATCACAGATTTCAGCATTTACTCAACATTTCGTTCGCGCGATGACCGGTATAAAGCTGTTTTGATGTTTGAGTATTCTAATTTGAAGGTTGAGGAGAATGGGGGCTTGGCTGAAGATTCTGTTTTTGAACAAGACCTTGGTACTGGTAGAAACTTTGTTCCCATTAGTCTGTCTAACGCTAGCAATCATTGGAAGGGATTTGAGTTAGGGCTGGATCATCGGTTTGTATTGTTGAAATCCGATTCTACTTCGCGGAAACGCAAGTATCTACCAGCTGTTTCACATAGTTTTATAGGCGGCAGGAATAGTATGATTTACGCGGATGTGCCTGATACATCGGCTTTATACTATGAGAGTATATTGCTGGATTCTGTTATCACCTATGATTCTACTAACCTGCTCGACATATCTAATACGCTTAGGTTTGAACTTCTGACAACTGATTCTGCTAAAAACAAAATTTTGAATCAGGTGTCGGTAGGCGTACGGCATGATTACCACCGGGTGTCCTATGATTCTTCTTTTGTTCAACATATCAATAACTTGTCTGTGGTTGGAGGGGTGAATGGACGATTGTTCAAAAATTTGGATTGGAATGCTTCCGGGAAGTTCATGTTCGCAGGCTACAATGTTTTCGATTTTGTGGCTGATGGATTCTTTAAGTTTGGCTTGTTTCAATCTACATTCACAGCTTTTGTTGACTATTCCCTCCTAAGACCAGATTTTATTGCTGATGTATATACCAGCAATCATTTTGCATGGGACAATAATTGGCAAAAGACGCAGCATCTTAAAACTGGCTTAGTTTACTCTCAGTCTAGATTACGATTTAAAGGAACATTTACTTATCACCTCTTGGATAACCTAGTCGTTTTTGGAACTGATAGAAAGCCTTACCAGAGCGCTTCGGTTAATCAACTAATGGTACTAAGACTAGAGGAGCATTTTAGAATGAGGTGGTTTCATTTGGTTTTTGATGTAGCTGGCCAGTTAAAACTATCTGGCGATGACGTTAGAGTCCCAAGTTTCTTAGGGCGTGGAATGTTTTATTACCAAAATGACTTGTTTAAAAAGAAGCTCCGGCTGCAAATTGGGGTAGAAACAAATTATTCAACCAGTTACTTTGGAAACGCCTACAATCCAGCATTGTCAGCGTTTCACATTCAGAATGAAAAGCAAATTGGTAATTACCCATTCATTGATGTATTCCTGAATATTAGGGTAAAGAAGTTGAGGGCTTTCTTTAAGATTGAGCATTTAAATGCCGGATGGCTTGGATACACTTATTACCAAGTGCCACATTACCCAGCCAATGACTTAGCTTGGAAGTTTGGGATAAACTGGGCGTTTTTAGACTGATTAAGTCTTTTGTTTCTTTTTTCGTGCAGCTGGGAAAAGGATATTATTTAGAATTAGACGATAACCCGGAGAATTTGGGTGCAGGTTTAAATCCGTAGGAGGATCGTAAACTCGGTGCTGATAATCTTCTGGATCATGTCCTCCATAGAACGTCCATTGGCCCTTGCCAAGCGAGCCATGAATGTAGCGCGCCTCGTCAATCGATTTTGTCTCGCCCATAATGAGCACGTCTGATTTCAGGTACTTCTTTAAGAAAGATGTGGTTTGGCCCATAAAGCCTTTGATAATTTGTTCGTGGCTTTGGCATAGCATAGTAGGAACAGGGTCCCATTTAGCTGAAAACTCAAACAGACTGAAAAAATCTGTTGGTTGTTTTATTTTTTTGGAGCGGGAAGTGGTGGCATCGATACTTGAAAACTCGTATTGACGCGGATTGGTGGTTAGTTCGAAATCTCGGAATGCAATAGTATTGTTAAAATCTAGCTGTGAGTTGTAATCAGGGGTGCTTCCGTCTCCATCAAACATATCCTCACAAACATCTAGTTTATGAGCGGCTAAGGCAATGTCGTAAGAATCTGTTCCTGAGCACATGGCAAAGAGGAATCCTCCACCAACGGTGTATTCCTTGATTCTATTGGCTACGGCCAGTTTGAGTTCGGATACCTTATTGAAGCCATTTTTTCTCGCCAATTCTTCTGAATATCTAACCTGTTCCTGATACCAAGGCGTATTCCTGAATGAGTTCCAAAATCGTCCGTATTGACCAGTGAAATCTTCATGATGGAGATGAAGCCAATCGTAGAGCAGTAATTTTCCATCAAGAACTTCATCATCATAAACTACTTCATACGGAACTTCGGCATAGGTGAGGACAAGCGTTACAGCGTCATCCCAAGGTTGCTTGTTTTTGGGGCTATAAACTGCAATTCTTGGAACCTTTTCCAGCTTTGCTACATCCATATTCACCTCAGGGTCTGAGATTTCAAGTAGAATTGCGGTGGATTGAGCATCTGCGATAATTTCAAAATCTACGCCCCGAATTCTGCATTCGTCTTCAATTTGTTTGGCGTATTTGCACATGAAACTTCCGCCTCGGTAGTTTAAAAGCCAATCTACCTCAACCTCTGCTTGAAGAACCCAATAAGCGATGCCGTAAGCTTTTAGATGATTTTTCTGAGACTCATCCATCGGAATAAGCAAGTAGGCGGCCATGACCTGGCTGCTCATCAAAAGCAATAAAGAGAATACAGTTGCTGTTTTAAAAAGCCGCGTCATCATCATCTTCCAAATCGTCAAGGTCATCCATTCTCGACATTTTCGTCATCACATTTGGGCTGTCAAATTCAGTTGACGGCTGCATCATACTTGGCCCCCCAGCAATGCTGAATTCTGGATCATCATAATTGGTGAATTTGGCCAACGTATTAACGAAACGCAAAGGAACCGTTCCTGTTGCACCACTTCTGTGTTTTGCCACAATTAATTCTGTAAGTCCTTCGGTAGGGAGGTTGGTTTCTTCTGAAACTTCAATGCCGTAGTACTCGGGTCTATAAAGGAACATTACCATATCAGCATCTTGCTCAATTGCTCCAGATTCCCTCAAGTCAGATAGCATTGGGCGTTTTGTTCCACCACGTGTTTCCACCGCACGGCTTAACTGAGAAAGCGCAATAACTGGTACTTCAAGTTCTTTTGCCAAGGCTTTCAGCGAACGCGAAATTGTACTAATCTCTTGTTCTCGATTTCCACCTTTTTGGTTTCCGCCAGCAGTCATTAGCTGGAGATAATCAATCACAATCATTTGAATGTCATGTTGCGCTTTTAGCCTTCGACATTTAGCTCTCAACTCAAAAACCGACAAAGCCGCTGTATCATCAATGAAGATAGGGGCTTCGCCAAGTTGTTTTAGGGAAGCATGCATATGCTCCCAGTCCTGTTTGTCAAGCTGACCTTTCTTAAGCTTTTCTCCGGGAATACCAGATTCGCTAGAAACAAGCCTGTTAACCAGTTGAACAGACGCCATTTCTAATGAGAAGAATGCAATTGGTCGTTTAAAGTCAACGGCCATGTTTCTAGCCATCGATAAAACAAAGGCAGTTTTACCCATTGCTGGACGTGCCGCAATGATGAGAAGGTCTGACGGTTGCCAGCCATTTGTCATTTTGTCGAGCTCAGTAAATCCGGTAGGGACACCAGTTACACCACCATCCTTACTAGCTGCTTCTTCAACTTGCTCCAACGCCTTTTTTACCAACGTGCTCATTGAATCATAACTCTTTCGCAGGTTCCCTTCGGCAACAGCAAATAGATTCGATTCTGCCTTATCTAAAAGGTCTAGTACATCCGTTGTATCCTCAAATGCCTCATGGTATGTTTCTCCAGAAACTCTTATCAGCTCACGCTGGATGAATTTTTGAGCGATGATTCTTGCGTGAAATTCTGCGTTTGCAGATGAAGCAACCCTATCGGTAAGTTGACTTACGAAGTAAGCTCCACCAACCACATCGAGACTTCCTTCTTTCTTGAGCCAACTGGTAACCGTAAGAATGTCAATCGGTTGATTTTCTCCAAACAATGCGGTAATAGCCTCAAACACTTTTTGGTGTTCAATTCGGTAGAAACTTTCGGGCTTCAGGATTTCAACCACATCATTAAGTGCATCGCTTTCCAACATTAATGCACCAAGGACAGCTTCTTCTAATTCAGAAGCATTTGGTGGAACTTTTCCGTGCTCCAAACCTTGGGTTGGTAGAGTGAAAGTGGAAGGTTTTTTTCTCCTTGATTTTGTTTCTTCGGCCATTGACGGGTACTGATTATATGACTCTTTTAAGCCTATTATGCTGTTGATTTATTTCTAACTGCTTCTTTGCTACCTGCACTACCAATATTGCGGTAATGGAAATTAGGATGATAAGAATTATTGAGGCCAGAAGGTTTTTCTTTTTCTTTTTCCAATAATTACGAAGCTTATAGCCCTTAGGCCGCTTTTCTAGCTTCACACGTTTTTTATACCGAATGCGAATTTTTTCCCGCTTCTTGCTGGAGGTCGATTCTTCGGTATGTTCGTTTTCTGTGTTCAAGTTGGTGGCTAAAACGTTGCTTGTTTTGGGGCTGCCAAATTAGTGCTTTTCCTTGCCTCAAATGGGTTTACTTACCAACTTTAAGATAACGAAATCGGTTGAAACTAAGTGGATAACTTTGAACCATGCGATTTGGTAAGCTCCTTCTTCTCTTATCTGTTCTGGTGT
>JBMYXX010000210.1:0-5618 GCA_049608805.1 Flavobacteriales bacterium
GGCTTGAGCTTAATAACAACCTTACATCACTGGAAAAGGTTAGAGTAATTAACCATATTCTTTATGATGTGCACGGTTTTGATGCACATATTAAGTACAACAAAACAGACCAAAGCGGCTTTTTAAAAAACGTATTTGAAACCCACAAAGGTTCTCCAACAGCAATGGCAATTTTGTATAAAATTATTGCCGATAAGTTGGGATTACCTATTGTAGGAATCAACCTACCTGACCATTTCATCCTTGGATACAAGGACATTTACAATCACACAGATCAAGATTTACTCTTCTATATAAACCCTTTTAGCAAGGGTGCTGTTTTTGGAAAAGGTGAGCTAGAGCGGTACATTGAAAAAATGCAGATTGAAATGGATGTTGACGATTTGAAACCAATTTCGAACGTTCAAATAATTGAGCGCAAGCTGAATGATTTAAAAGCATGCTACAAGAAACAAGGCAAGTATCGAAAGCTGACTGAGGTAGATCAATTGCTGACTATTCTCTGAAATCGCAATAACTTAGGCGGTAATCCGTACAGTTGACGGAACAATTTATGACCAACAAAGAAAAATTCGAAAAGTGGTGTTCGGTTCATCCCGAAATACCGTTATTTCTGCAATTTGATTGGATGCAGATTGTGGTGAAACCTGAACAATGGGACGTGGCAATTGTAGAATCTGGCAAAGAAATTCAGGCATTTATGCCTTATTTCAAAAAACGAAAATTAAAATTTGAAGTGGTAACGGTTCCGCCTCTGACACCTTATATGGGACCATGGATACATTATCCCGAAGGACAAAAAGAGGCCACCAAATTGTCTTACGAAAAGAAGATGATGGAGCAGTTGATTACTCAGCTTCCTAAAACAGATAAGTTCATTCAGTATTTCCATCCTGAGGTTACAAATTGGCTTCCGTTTTACTGGTCAGGCTTTGAGCAATCTACCCGATATACGTACGTAATTGATGACCTTTCGGATTCTGAGGCTGTGTTTAACAATCTTCAAGGAAACATCCGAAGAGAAATTGCGAAGGCCAATAAAAGCCTAACGATTAATGAAATTGACAGCGTTAGTGTTCTGCACCGTTTAAAGGAGCAAGATTACAAAGCCAAGAAGCAAGAAATCAATTATTCTGAGGCCTACTTCAATCACATTTTCACAAAATTAAAGGAGAAAGACGCTTGCAAAGCATGGGTTGCCAAGGATTCTAATGGAACGGACATAGCCTCTCTCCTACTCGTTTGGGATGCAAACTCCGCGTACTACCTTGCTGGTGCTGTTGATCCTGCCAATAGAAATACTGGCGCTATGAGCCTTCTTATGTGGACGGCCATTCAGTTCTCTTCTGGAGTTACCAACGCTTTCAATTTTGAAGGAAGCATGGTTGAACCGATAGAGCGTTTCTTTCGATCTTTTGGAGCTAAACAAACACCTTACTTCGAAGTTCGAAAAACGGATTCTCGGTTATTGAAATTGCTGTAAACGAAAAAGACTCGCATTTGCGAGTCTCTTTCTAATACCTATCAACTAAACTCTAGCTGCTTATTTCGCGTAAGCAACCGCTCTTTTCTCTCTAATTACGGTTACTCTAACTTGACCAGGATAAGTCATTTCATCCTGAATTTTCTGCGAAATCTCAAGCGCAAGCTGATCAGACTGTGCATCTGTTACCTTCTCGCTTTCTACAATTACACGAAGCTCACGTCCTGCCTGAATGGCGTAAGTCTTGGTTACACCAGGGTAAGCCAAGCCTACGGCTTCAAGCTCGTTAATCCGCTTAATGTAGCTTTCAACAATCTCACGTCTTGCACCAGGTCTTGCACCAGAAATAGCATCACAAACCTGAATGATTGGAGAAATCATTGTTGTCATTTCAATCTCATCGTGGTGCGCTCCAATGGCGTTACAGATATCTGGCTTCTCACCATACTTCTCGGCCATTTTCATACCCAAAATTGCGTGTGGCAATTCTGGCTCTTCATCCGGCACTTTACCAATATCGTGTAACAGTCCAGCTCTCTTCGCTTTCTTAGGATCTAAACCAAGTTCAGAAGCCATGATAGAACACATATTAGCTACCTCACGCGAGTGCTGAAGCAAGTTCTGTCCGTAAGAAGAACGGTACTTCATTCTACCAACCATTCTTGTCAATTCAGGATGTAATCCGTGAATTCCAAGGTCAATTGCAGTACGCTTTCCAATTTCAACAATCTCTTCTTCAAGACGTTTCTTGGTTTTAGCTACAACCTCTTCAATTCGTGCTGGATGAATTCTACCATCCGTTACCAATTGATGAAGTGCTAAACGCGCAGTTTCACGCTTTACTGGGTCAAATCCTGAAAGGATAATTGCCTCAGGCGTGTCATCAACAATAATCTCAATTCCGGTTGCTGCTTCAAGCGCACGAATGTTTCGTCCTTCACGGCCAATAATTCGGCCTTTTACTTCATCGCCTTCAATTCTAAAAATAGAAACAGCATTCTCAATTGTGTGCTCTGTAGCTACACGCTGAATAGTCTGAATTACAATCTTCTTTGCCTGCTTATCAGCTTGTAATTTGGCCTCCTCAACTGTTTCATTGATTGCCGCCATAGCTGCGGTTTGTGCTTCAGCTTTCAGAGTTTCTACCAATTGAGCTTTCGCATCCTCCGCTTTTAATCCCGCTACTTTTTCCAATTGCTCAACTTGCTTTTCCCTGTCGCGCTTTATTTCTTCAAGCTTCTTGCTGTAAACCTCAAGTTGTCCATCTAGCTTTTCCTGCTTGCGTTTCGCGTCCTGCATTTCACGCTTAGCAGCCTCACGGTCACGCTTTACATCTTCAAACTTCTTGTTTAAAGAACCTTCCTTTTGCTTTACACGATTTTCGGTTTCCTTCAGCTTCTGATTACGAGACTGAACCTCTCTATCGTGCTTAGATTTCATTTCCTGAAACTTCTCCTTCGCTTGAGAAATTCGTTTTTCACGAATTACCTCCGCCTTTGCTTTAGCCTCAACCAGAATAACATCAGCCTGATCTTTTACAACTTTCTTGTTGTAAGCCATCATGCCAATGCCACCCAGAACAAGTCCAAGCACAGCCGCTACCACTACTCCTATAATCATATTTTCACTTCATTTTGGTTCATAAAAAAACCCGCATAAATCTGGCTAAATTAAACTCCAATTTAGACACATATGGGACTGCCGAACGCATCAGAAGTCCACTGGCTCTTTCCGATAGCTATCGGAACAGAGACTGCACCGAAATGCAGTTGAGGCCTTTCTTTAACATTACTAAGCGTTATCCCAATATTTTAAGTACTGAGTTTAACAAACGATCGATTTATGCGGGAAATCGTTGCAGCGCCTTTCAGCGCTACGTATATCTATGTGTAAGAACGAACTACTAAAATCAAGTGTTAGCATCGAGCACCTGCTCAATTGCCTTTAGCCTATCAAAAACGTCCTGCTCAACACTACCAGCCTTCTCCTCATTTTCCATCGCCTCGGTAGCAAATTGCAACACGCACATGCTCAATAGATCCCTAATATCTGTAACGGCATACTTCTCTTCGTACATTTTTAACCTGTCACGAATCTGCCGCTCAGCCTTTCTTATGGTTTCTTCTTCCTGCGGTGAACTCACCGTCATTGGGTAACTCTTCCCTGCTATTCTAACTGTTATTGCCTGAGTTCCCATCCTAAAAGAATGTTCCTTAATTATTAAGAAGTGCTATACACTTGTCAACCTCCCGCACCAATTCATTCAACCTCTTCCTTTGCTCCTTGCGGTCCTCATCATCATCCGTGACCGCCTTTGCAATTTTAACAACTTTATTCTCTTCCTCAAGTTTAATCAACACATTTTTTTGATCATTAACAGCCTGCTCCAATTCTGCATTCCGAGACCTCAATTCAGAGTTCTCATTCTTCAGGTCAGATTGTGCTGCCACAAGCTTTTCAACTCGCTGCGATAATCCAGATATATATGTGTCCAAGTTCTCCATTCGGAAATTGAATATACAAACATACCATTTTGAAGAAGCACAAAACCCTAAAAACTCAAATTCGAAGCCGTTTCCAATTTCTTCATTTAGAAAATCAGAATTGCGATATACATTCTTTGGGCGCGCCCCTCTCAACCGCACAAAACCCACGCAAAATCGGGTCGGGTCGTCCGCTAAATCCACGCCCAAAAGCGTGAGATACCGCTTCCACCCCTCGCGCAGCCTAATCAATCGTTTTCCTAACTTTTCCAGCTAAGCAAGAACCTAACCCATACAATTCGGAAAGGTGCTTAGGTGCAAACCGTAATCAACCGCCACCTTTTTACTATTCATTGGCCGCTTTTCACTGTACGCACATTTCAACTTACTATTCACTCAACCTATCAACGATCGTGAATAAGTTTTGCCAAAACCAGCAAAGCGAAACAGTACATTTGAAGTCCGCCAAAAAAGTATGGACAACTACATAGTTTCTGCACGTAAGTACCGCCCCGTAACGTTTGATGACGTTGTGGGACAGTAGTCTATTACGTCAACTTTACAGAAAGCCATACAGAATAACCACTTGGCGCAAGCATTGCTGTTTTGTGGCCCGCGAGGAGTAGGTAAAACCACCTGCGCTCGAATTTTGGCCAAAGCCATTAACCAAGATTCTTTTGAAGGAGAGTTAGACCCGGATGAAGATTTCTCGTTCAACATTTTTGAACTAGATGCCGCATCTAATAACTCTGTAGATGACATCCGAAACCTAATTGATCAGGTTCGGTTTTCTCCACAGCAAGGAAAATTCAAGGTCTATATTATAGATGAGGTTCACATGTTGAGCCAGGCGGCATTTAACGCCTTTCTAAAAACCTTAGAAGAACCACCTGCGCACGCCATTTTCATTTTGGCAACCACAGAAAAGCACAAGATTATTCCAACCATATTATCGCGTTGCCAGATATTCGACTTTAAGCGAATTCAGGTTACAGATATGGTATCGCACCTAAAGAACATTGCAGAAAAGGAAGGTGTAACTGCCGAAGAAGATGCGCTGCATGTTGTAGCTGAGAAAGCTGATGGAGCATTGAGAGATGCACTTTCAATCTTTGATAGGCTGGTAACGTTTACCGGAAACAACGTTACTTACAAGGATGCTATTGAGAACCTAAACATTCTTGATTCTGATTATTACTTCAGAGCTACAGATTTGATTTTAGAAGGAGACATGGCCGGTTCTATGCTCCTATTTAACGATGTGTTGGAAAGCGGTTTTAATGGACATGAGTTCATTAACGGATTGGCATCTCATTTCCGAAACTTGCTTATGTGCAAGGATTCTTCAACGGTTCAGTTGTTAGAAGTGTCGGACAACATTAAACAGAAGTTTATTGAGCAAGCGCCAAAGTGCTCAGCACTCAATTTACTCAAAGGCCTTCGCGCCATGAACGATTGTGACGTTCAATACAAATCGAGCAAAAACCAGCGGCTCACGGTAGAGCTGGCCATTATGCGGATTTGCGCTTTGCATAAAGCACCAGACGGTTCTGCAATTGCAGCGCCTCAAAAAAAAAAGTCCTTAACTCAGCCAGCTGAACCAAAACAGGTTCAGGAAGTTGTCGCTCCCGCTCCTGCAGCACCACAAACTG
>JBMYXX010000211.1:0-5605 GCA_049608805.1 Flavobacteriales bacterium
TCAGAACCATTGTAGCTAATAGTCTCTTTTCCAAGAAGAACCATGTCAAAACCTTTGTCAGATGCGTAAGCTGCAATCTCTTTTGCAACTACGTAAGACTCAGAAGCTTCCGTGTCAATTCTCACCGCTTCGTGCGCTCCAAGAGCCAAAGCTTTTCTAATAACAGGGTCAGAAGTAGCACCGCCAACATTAATTACGGTAACTGTACCGCCACCAGCTTCAACTAATTCTAACGCTCTAACAAGCGCATACCATTCATCGTAAGGGTTTACAATCCACTGAATTCCTTCTTCGGCAAACTTGGTGTCACCGTCTGCAAAGGCAATCTTGGATGTAGTATCAGGCACTTTGCTGATAGGTACTAAGATTTTCATGCTTTATATATTGATTACTATTTTCTTAAAAATCGAGCGCGAATTTAAGGATTAGAAGCCGTATTTCCTCCTGATTTTAGACATGTTTTGAAGCTATTTTGGGGGTTTCCCAAATTGCTCTTTTTTCCAACCAAAAAAGCCCAAAATGGGCCGGGCTTTACGCTGTATCTTTTCTTTTGCCATTGGAGGCTGAGGCTCTCGAAGTCTGAACGATGCAAAAGAAAAGGATGCCGCTGCAATCCCTAACCCAAGCCGGAGCGCGTCATTGCGAGAAATTTCTGGTTTGAAATTTTGCGGCAATCTCATCATAAAGATTGCCACAGCTGTTCCTCCTTCGCAATGTCGAACGCAATACAATTAATCGCTTAAACTCAGGTTAATACTACCTTTGTTCCCATTCAATGAAACAGCTCTTAACAACCGTTTTCGTTCTCATTTCTGTTCTGGTTTTGGCCCAGCCAAAAATTAAGGAAGACACTTCTGTTCGAGATTCTGCTGTTGCCACGCCAATGGTTAGAGTATCCTATGCAGCACAAATTCCAGTTGGCGATTTTGCAGACCGATTCGGATTTACCAACAACATTGGCGGTTCGGTGGCTTACAAAACCAAATCGAACTGGATTTTCAGCCTTGGCGGACATTACATGTTTGGCAATAACGTAGTTGGTAAGGATAGTCTGCTCGGCAACCTCCTAAACTCAAGCAACATTATTATTGGGGCCAACGGAGAGCAAGCTTTTGTGGATATTTCTCAGCAGGGATATATGATTGATTTTCAGGTTGGGAAAATCTTTCCATGGGCCGCGCCCAATCCAAATTCTGGGTTCATTTTTACACTTGGTGGCGGTTTTATGGAACACTGGATTCGTTACAACGCAGAAGGAGATAATGTACCTCAGATTAGAGATGATTACCACAAAGGTTACGACCGATTAACCAACGGAATTTTCATTCAGGAATTTATTGGTTACCATTTTCAGGGCAACACAAAAATGCTCAACTTTTATGGTGGATTTGAGTTTACGCAAGGCTTTACTGGCAACAGAAGAAGCTATGATATTCCGACAATGAGCGTGAAAGATGATAAGTACAACGACTTTCTCTTCGGCTTTAAAATTGGTTGGATGATGCCGTTCTACAAACGGAACCAAGACAAATATTACTACTATTAATATCTTGATGTTGGTCTTCTACAACATCGCAATTTGGCTCTATTCTTTAGGCGTTTTTCTTGCCTCTTTCTTTAACCCAAAAGCCAAACTTTGGCTTAATGGCCGCAAGGATATTTTGGATAAAATTGAGAATGAAGTCGAACCATTTTCTGGGGAAACAATCTGGGTGCATTGTGCCAGTTTGGGTGAGTTTGAAATGGCCCGTCCAATTATGGAAGGAGTCAAGAATTCAGGTTCCAATTCCAGAATAATTCTCACTTTTTTCTCGCCTTCAGGTTACGAGATTCGGAAGAATGATGACTTGGCCGATTATGTGTTTTATCTGCCGCTAGACACAAAGTCAAACGCACTTCGATTTGTGAATGCCATCAAGCCATCGAAAACGATTTTCGTGAAATACGATTTTTGGTTTCATCATTTGAATGAAGCCAAAAAGTCAGGTTCTGAGTTGATGCTGATTTCAGCACAATTCAGAGCAAATCAAAGCTGTTTTAAATGGTACGGTGCAGTCACACGAAGAGCGCTGAAACTTTTCGACCAAATCTTTCTGGTTGATTCAAATTCAGAAAAGTTGCTCAATAATATTGATGTGAAAAACACCACCGTTTGTGGAGATACCCGCTACGATAGGGTGATGGAAATTGCGAAAACAGCACAATCCATTCCTGAGATTGAGTCATTCAAAGGAGCGGAAAAACTGATTGTTTGTGGAAGCACTTGGCCAGAAGATGAACGCTTATTGGTTGAGGCAATTCAAACTCTTCCAAACGTAAAGTGGGTTATTGCTCCGCATGAAGTAGGCGAGGGGAACATTAAACGTTTAGAGCGGTTGTTTCCCAATTCTGTTCGGCTCTCTGCGCTTTCAAATCGGGAGGTGAAAGTGGTGCTGGTAGATTCAATTGGTCAATTGAACAGGCTCTACAACTATGCAGGTGTGGCTTACGTTGGTGGTGCTTTTAAAACCGGATTGCACAATATTCTAGAGGCAACAGCTTATGGCGTTCCTACAATTTTTGGCCCCTACTATTCTAGATTTCCCGATGCGGGAGAAATGGCAGAAAAGGAGTTGGCGTTTAGCGTTTCCAATCAATCTGAGTTGAATGATAAGCTTCGGGGTTTGTTGGGACAAGATCAGGTTACTTTGAAGAAAGGGATTCTTGATTTCATGAAGTCTAGGACTGGAGCAACTACGGCAATTCTCCAATACACTAACAAGTGTTAATACTTCCCTAGTAATTCCAATAATCAGATTGGCTGTTCGTATATATTCGCCTAGATGATTGAGCAAAACGTATCACTTCAACCGTACAATACATTTGGCCTATCGGCAAAAGCAAAGCTGATGGCCAGAGTTTCTGATGTTGCTTCTTTACAAGGAGTTTTGGTAGATTCTGCAGTCGCAAAAGAAGAGCGATTTATTCTCGGTGGCGGGAGCAATATTCTTCTCACCAAAGACATTGATGGCCTGGTTATCAAGAATGAGATTGACGGAATTCAGGTGTTGGAGGAAACTGCTGATTCGTTTTTGGTTAAGTCTGGAGCTGGTGTTGTTTGGCACGATTTGGTGATGCATTGTATTCAAAACAACTACGCTGGGATTGAGAATTTGTCGCTTATTCCTGGAAACGTTGGTGCAGCGCCAATGCAAAATATTGGAGCGTACGGGGTTGAGTTGAAGAACGTTTTTCATTCTTTAGAAGCTGTGGAAATGGCAACGGGAGATGCGCAAACATTTACTGCTTCAGAATGCAATTTCGGTTATAGAGAAAGTGTTTTTAAGCGTAAGCTGAAAGGCCAGTTTATCATCTCGTCTGTTACGCTAAACTTGTCGAAAACGGCAAGCCTCAATACATCTTACGGTGCGATAGAACAAGAGCTAGAGCGATTGAATATATCGTCTCCAACAATTCAGGATGTGAGTAAGGCGGTGATTAATATTCGTCAGAGCAAATTGCCTAATCCGAAGGAACTTGGGAATTCGGGTAGTTTTTTCAAGAATCCCGTTGTGCCAACTTCCAAGTATGAGGAGTTAAAAGCCAATCATCCAAACATTCCTGGTTATCCCGCAGGAGAAAAAACGAAGCTGGCGGCAGGTTGGTTAATTGAGCAATGCGGCTGGAAAGGAAAGGTTGTAGGGAACACTGGAAGCCACAAAATGCAAGCTTTAGTGCTGGTAAACTATGGTGGAGCAACGGGTGTTGAAATTTATCAGTTGTCTGAACGGATTATGCAATCTGTTTACAATACTTTTGGCGTTCAACTTGAACGAGAAGTGAATGTCTATTAGTCGTGTCGTTTTATTGCTGTTTGTTACTGTAGGATTACAGTTTTCTGGCGTAGCCCAAAATGCAGATTGCGGAAGAATTAGTAAGTACTTTCAAAAGAAGGTTTGCAGCGGTATTGAAAACAATAAAGCATCCTTTATTAAGGATTTAATGCAGCGGAAAAGTGGTGAGAATTCTGAAACGAGAGTTCTCGCTTGGGCCAAAGCAAATTACGATTGCTTTTACTGCGAGCAAGAACCCGGTTTTAGGGGAGGAGGAATGCTTAGAAAAGTTGTTTTTGAAGACGCGCTAAGCGTATGCTTTTACCTGGTGTATGATGCCCGCGTTGATATGAATAATGTGGAGCGCGATGGCCGAACCCTCATTGATTGGCTACAAGATGATACCGAAAAGGCGTTTGATGCGGCTTTTGAAACAGAGAACGATGCAGATAAAAAGTATCTGATTAAGCAGATTAGAACTGGTCAGAAGTACTTCAATATTTTCCGAAATAATGGCGGAAAGTTTAGGTCTGAATTAAGAAGTGGAGGCTCTAAATACTGAGAGTTTCAATAGAAACATGAGTGCATCAAAAAAGGCCGATTCTGATGAATCGGCCTTTTTTTGATATGCGTTTTCTAGCATAGAACATTGAGGTTTGGGGCTGAAAACTTGCGGGTAAACACGGCATTGTTTTCACTTGTCTTTTCTCAATTGTTTGGCATGTGGTTTGCTTACTTTTGCGAAAAATCAAACAGTTAGAAATGAAGAAAATTTACTTAGCATCATTACTTGTTGCATCACTTTTCTCTACGGCAAGTTTTGCGCAGGATATGGAAATTAAGGATGTTGCCACGGCAGCTGAGGCAGAGCTTAAGGCGCATGAAGATTCTACTAAAGCTTGGGATATTGGAGGTTCGTTAGCCCTCAACTTTGGACAAACATATCTTAAGAGTTGGGCTTCTGGTGGTCAGAATGCGCTTTCAGTAGCATTTACTGGCTTGGCAAGAGCCAATTACCGAAAAGGAAAAGCAGCTTGGGACAATAACTTGGTGCTTGGCTTAGGTGGTATTGCACTTTTTCCACAAGAGAAATACAAGGACGACCTGAACAGATTTCCATTCAGAAAGAATATCGATAACCTTCAGTTGACTTCTGTTGGAGGATACGAGATAGACAAGAACGGAAAGTGGTTTGCTTCAGGGTTACTCGATTTTCGCTCGCAATTGTTAGCAGGCCACGGGGAGTATGCTCATGAAGATACTGTGCTTAATTCTGATGGTTCGATAGATGAAATTAACTTGAACCCGAACAGGATTAACAAGAGAACTACCGTATCTCAATTTGCAGCACCGGCATATCTTACATTATCGGCTGGTATTACTTACAAGCCAGTTAGCTGGGTTCAGTTCTACCTTTCTCCTGCTGCCGGAAAATTCACTTTTGTAAACCCTGCAGCCAATGTGTTTGATGCCAAAACTGGCGGACAAGGAGCAATGGCTTACGGTTTGGATACACCTACAAGCGTTTACCGCGCTGAGTTTGGTTGGTACTTCAGAGGAAACTTGGAAAAGGAAGTGTTTAAGAACGTAATTGTGAAAACACAATTGGAATTGTTCGGTAACTACCTAGATAATGAGCATGTAGATAATATCGATTTGACTGTTGATGATGTTGATGGAACTATCTATTATGATCCAGCAGCAAGAAGTCAAAACACTGCCCGTTTAGATGAAACTGGAGCTATCATTTATACATACGACAACCGCTTAAATGTGGATGTTAACTGGCAGAC
>JBMYXX010000212.1:0-5584 GCA_049608805.1 Flavobacteriales bacterium
GAAGTTCTCGCCATTGATATCCGTTGCACCGCCAAAACCTCCAACGTAACCGAGAGTTTCGCAATCTGAGTCAATTACCTCATCGGCTCCATCTACAACGCAATTGCCAGGATGAATTACATAAACGGTATTTTCCTGAAAGGAATATTTCTTTACGGTAGCGCCTTCTTCACAGATTTCGTTACCAAAATTGGCAATTCGGTCATCTACGCATTCTGCGTTATCATCTTGATTACAACTAGTAACGGCTACTGCCGAAGCAAATAGGAGAATTTTGAATTTCATTGGTTCAATTTTCACCTCCAACGGTAATTACTTTAAAGTATTGTCCTGTTTTTTGGGAACTGGGTCGTAGCCATGTCCGCCCCACGGATGGCAGGATAAAATACGTTTTGCACCAAGCCATAAACCCTTAAAAGGACCATGAATTTCAATTGCTTTTATGGAGTACGCAGAGCACGTTGGCTGATACCTGCACGTAGCAGGTAGCCACGGAGAAATTGCACCTTGATAGAACCGAATTGGCAAAATCAGAATGAATTTTACCGCACGTATGACCATTTAAGGAATAACAATTCGTTCTGAGAATGAAAGCTCTTTTGATTGCAATTGGCAAACGTAAACGCCAGAACTCAGTCCCATCGCTGAAAGGTTGACTTTCTTCTTCCCTTTAGGTTGGGTACCGTTAAGAATCTGCGCAACCACTTTTCCATTCATGTCTAGAATTTCAAATGTGGCAGTTTGCTCGTCCATTAATTCAAACGAAATGACTGGAAAACCATAGTGGTATTGAATAGTAAAAGACTCGAAACTCTCTTCTTCTATACCAACTGTACTTCCTGTAAAGCCTACGAAAATTACCTCGCCATTGCCAGGAATAGCCAACGAATCTGTTTCAGTTGCGTAGCAAATGTCTGCTGGTTGCACAACGGTAACCGGTACTATTTCTGAAGATGCGAAATCGTTAGAGTATTTGGTTATTCTACCCGGAGACCAAGATGAAACGTACCAATTTCCGTCAGAATCGTAATCAATTCCATCAATGTTGCTTAGTCCGGTAGAACCTAAAATGGTAGTAATGGTGTTGGTATTTAGGTCCATGGCACGGATGGTTCCTGTTCCCCAAGTTACAAACAGACAGCGGCTGTTTGCGCCATCGTAAACAATGCCGTTTGGAGTTACACCTATGTTAGATGCAACCTTGGTGTAGTCAGAAGGGTTGTCAACATTCATAGCAAAGATGTCCTTGCTAGAAAAGTCGGTAAACCAAATACTGTCAATTCCATTAGAAGCCATTCCGTTTAAAAAACTCGCACCAGAAATAGTTGTTGAAGAAAGCTGATTTCCCGTGGTTAAATCGTATGAGCGAATTTGGCTACCGTTAATTGCAAATAGTCTGCCGTCAAAAATCTCCATTCCGTGAGAAGCGTCTGTGCCAGATCCGAAATGAGAAAGCGTGCCATCGGGTGCTATTGCAACTATGGCGCTGTTGTCTGAAGACGCTAGGTATTGATTATTAACAGGGTCGTAATCAACACTCTCAACGTTGCTAAGGCTTTGTGCCGTTACTGACCCAAATAAAATGCAAGAAAGAGCTAAGAGGTATATTTTTTTCATGTCTGTGAAGTTTTCGTAGGCGAATCTAGCAGAAATCAAGTTTAGAAACTGTTTACAGTAGCAGATGGTGAATGGAGTTTTAAACACTGCTTATTTATGCTTTAGAAGCCATTTAACGGCTTCGTTCTCTTTTGTGAAAGCCCTGAATGGGAATTTGGGTCGATGTATTCTAGTTAGAAGGTTGTACAATATCTTCCCAGATATGGAATTAACGACTACCGCTTCTGCCTTAATTAGCTTCAATGCTTTTTCATACGTGTTAAAGAGGTTGCGAGCTTCTTTTGTCATAAGAAACTCGTGCTTGTCAACCATCATCAACAAAAGCAGTGGATTGCCTTCTGCCGCCTGTTCGGCCAAATCTAAAATCTGGATTAAGTCTTTGTCAGTGTACAAATCATCCGCCTGTGTTCGAAAACAAACAATGCCATTTTCAAGCAACTCAATAGTATTGGTTTTATACCTCAGCAAAATGCGTTTTCTTCTGTGGTGAAATGTAGTTAAAGATTGTTGAGAATCTACAGTGAGCAAGATAACTACATCATGATAAATATCTTTCTTCCGTTCATTATAGAGTAATAACTTTATCAGCCTAGATTAAACAATGAAAGAATACGAAGCAGATGCCGTAGTTGTTGGAGGTGGAATTGCTGGGATTACCGCAGCTATTGAACTTCTTAATGCAGGTAAAAAAGTGTTGGTGTTAGATAGAGATGTTGAGAACGAATTAGGTGGTTTGGCTAAGTGGAGTTTTGGAGGAATGTTCTTTGTGGATTCTCCATTGCAGCGCAGAGCTGGGATGAAGGATAGCGTTGATTTGGCGCTTAGAGATTGGCTGTCTGTAGCAGATTTTGGCGAAAATGATGTGCTTCCCAAGCAATGGGCAGAGCAGTATGTAAATACCTGTACGGATCAGGTTTACCGGTGGTTAACCAAAGAACATGGCACCAAGTTTTTTCCAGTAGTTCATTGGGTTGAGCGGGGACTTTACAAGCCAGGTAATTCTTATCCAAGGTTCCATATGGTTTGGGGCACAGGCAAAGGTTTGGTTGATAATCTGATAAAAAGCCTAAAGTCTCATGCCAAAGCTGGTTCTCATTTAAAAATGGTTTATCGGCATAAGGCCGAAGAAATTTTGGTCGAAAATGGAGTAGTGGTTGGTGTTTTGGGTGTTGACGAAGAGAATGGACAACCATTTAGGGCTCGAGGAGAAAATACGCTTGTAGCTACAGGAGGGCTAGGAGGAAATATAGATAGGGTAAGAGAAACTTGGTACCAGCCTTGGGGAAAACCGCCAGAGATTATTCTCAATGGATCTCATCCTTATGCGCTGGGAGATATGCACGATGCTGTTGAGAAAGTAAACGGCAACGTAACCAACTTAGATTGGCAATGGCACTATGCCGCTGGTGTTCGGCATCCAAAGCCTAAATGGAAGGATCATGGTCTTAGTTTGGTTCCTCCAAAATCGGCACTTTGGTTAGACTATACAGGTAAGCGTTTTGGCCCAACTCCGCTCATTACGGCTTATGATACACGTTGGACGGTTGAGGAAATTTGCAAGCAAGAAAAGAAGTACAGCTGGCAAGTTCTCAATATGAAAATTATGATGAAAGAGTTTGCAATTAGCGGTTCTGAAAGTAATGAAGCAATACGTGATAAGAACCTATTTAAATTCCTGAAGCACATACTTTTAGGGAATAGAAAGTTGGTTGATGAAATGTTGGCTAGTCCTGATTTTGTTACGGCAAATTCGCTCTCTGAATTAGTGGATAAAATGAATGCGTTAGAAGGAACAAATGACGTTACCCTGCAAAATGTGAAGGACAGCGTTTTGCGTTATGATGAGCAGATAGAAAGAGGTCCAAAATTTCATAATGACGAGCAGCTGAGAAGAATTGCACATGCAAGGCAGTACCGTGGAGACAAGGTGAGAACGTGTAACTTTCAGAAGATTGTAGATGACAAAGCCATGCCGCTTGTGGCAATTAGAGAGTCAATTCTTTCGCGTAAAACTTTAGGCGGAATTCAGACCGATTTATCTGGTAGGGTAATGAGTAAACCATTAGCAGGAAAGTCTGAACCTATTCCTGGATTATTTGCTATTGGAGAAGCCGCAGGATTTGGAGGTGGTGGTTCTCACGGTAAAGGTGCTTTAGAAGGTACTTTCTTAGGTGGCTGTGTTCTCACCGCAAGAATTGCAGTAAACACCATTAACGGGAAACAATTTTAAGGCGGGCGGCTGTTATGCTACGTCTTGCTGAACAGCTTTCAGGTTTTTTGCCGTTTCCATCTGCTGTCTAACCCAATGTTCGGCTCGCATGCCAGATTCAAAAAAACGAATAGGGTAATTTCTTGGCCCCCCAAGCGTGATAAACAGGTTTCCAACCATCTTACCTATGAATGAGTTGGAAATTAGTGCAACTCCAACCACTGTGCCTTTAATGTCGGTATTGTCGCTTAAGTAGGTTCGAGCATCGTCCGTAATGTGGTCTATTTCGGTGATGTCATAGATTCCGCCTCTTAAAGGGGAGTTACTTTCTAACAAATCGTTGGTAGCGTAAATGAGTTGTTTGGCAGCCGTTAAATCAACTATCGCACCCTTCTTAATTGATACCTGAAAAATATTATCCGAAATAAGAAGTATCTCCGCAACAGAGGTCTCGCTGGTCTTAAGCATTACTCAATTTTTATTCTACAACGGCTCAATGTACGAAGATGTTACGTGAATCACGTAGTTTTAGATGAATAACCGCGTAGTCACAACCATTCGAGTAGTGAGATTACTTGGAGTGGGGGCGATTAAGCCGAACACTTAGGCGGTCTGTAGAAGACTGGTCTTTGCAGAAGTAACCATTTCATAAATCCAACCCTCTGCTTGGTTGGTTTTGCTAAACAATTGCATTGGAAACGAATTAGAATCTGCAAAAGAAATCATCAAAGTGGAAATAATATTACCGAGGTGGTTATTAGAAACCAGCGCCAAAGCCTCGACTTTGCCCCTATGCGCAGTTACCTCGGTAATAAAACTCCTTGCATCCTCAGTCACGAAGGCTGCTCCAGACATATCTATGATATATCCACAATACTTCCCCTCAGAAGTAATCATTTGATTGCATGCGCCAATCATTTGTTTGGCCATGTCCAATTCTAACGTTATTCTAGAACCAAGCTTAATGTAAAACACTTCTTGTCTCACCAATTCAATTTGAGCAAAATCAAGATGTGCTTGTTTAAACATGGTTTGTGTTTTGATTGTGCTAATGTAACGATATTCGTAGATAAAGGTTACGTGAAACGCGTAAAATATTTTACGCAATATGTAATTTGTACTAGCAGTGATGTTTGTAAGTCCAATTCTTGGGAGTTGAGTTGTTTAATCAAGCTCGGCTTTTTCAACGTCCGCATTTTGCTCATTATAACTGGAAGCTTCTAAATGTGCTGCCGGAAAGTTTTCAATCTCATAAGCAAACACTCCTTCATCAGCATGATAAAACCAGGTAACTCTAGGTGAGTTTAAATAAGGCTCATCATTAAACTGAAAAGCCTTTGATAGTTCCACCTCAAAGGCCACCTCTAAAGATTCTAAAGTCATGTGTTTAGGAACGTTTTTGGTGTTTATGTAGATTTCTTTCGGCTTACAACTATCCGACTTAAATGTTAGCATATACTCCGCGTTGTAGTTTAGCTTAAGCTTTACTCTTCTTCTAGGTGGACTGAAAACCTTGCTTCGCTTTCCGTTTTTTAAAACCGTTATCTCTATGGCTTTGTAATCGGAATCTGGGGTCAATAGTTTGAAGAATACATCAACCGTTTCTTGTTGAGCATTGGCAGAATTTGGACATAGGAGTATGGCCAAGAGTGCAAAGCATATATGTAAAAAGGTTTTACGCATTTCTGTCTTCTACCTACCGAGTAGGTTTATAGAAAACGCGAAACGCTTAGATTGGTTACGAGAAATGCGTATCTC
>JBMYXX010000213.1:0-5442 GCA_049608805.1 Flavobacteriales bacterium
AAAAAGTCTATCCCAGAACAAAAAAGGGGAAGCCCCAAGGTTTATGGTTTGGTCATTGGGTTTGGCCGAATGGTGCATCAGGTGGTACACTCCTCTATCTCCAATCAAACGGCTCATGTTCCGAACAAAGAAATTGCGATAAGCGAAATCGTAATGGACGATGGAATGATTAAAGATTTCAAAGGTATACGCAAACGTGAACCACAAGCCCATTTCCATAACCAAAGGTTCGGTATAAATCAATTTTGAAATGGCAATAGCCATCAATCCCGAAGGAATAACGAGCACGAAATCGAACGAAAAAGCAGGTGGTGCGCCCATTGGATGCAGGAACTGTGGGCAATGATGACATCGATGAAAAACGTACCAAAAAAACCTTGATTTGTGGCTTAGCCAATGAACGAAATATCCTGGCAAAGCAGACAAGAAAAGCGTTAGGAGAATGGCCAACCCGTAAGATTCTACGTTAATCAATGTCGGGATGTAAGTGTCAGCCAACGCCTGAAGCCAAGCTACGCCATCGCGAAGCACATTTACTCCCGCACTTGGCTGAAAACCAAGCAATTTCGCAGTTCCTAACATGGCAAACATCAACGCAACTCCAAGGAATGCTGCCAAAACAAATGAGGAAAAATACGTTAACAGATAACGGGAGAATTCCTCATTTCCCAAAACACGCTTAGACCTGAAATAACTGTGAATGATAACAGCTACGCGAACAACAAAACTGAACAAAGCCAAACTAATCCAAGCAAAGGGGAACCAGTTTTCTATTCCCGATTGGAGATTAACGCTGGTCAGCGCTTGCCAATCAACATCTTTTATGGTAATGCCACCAGCTTGTGCGTTCAATCCGAACAGCACCTCGCCAGCAACGTAGATTAAGCTTCCAGCAAAAATCAAAATCGCGACCAGCAAATAATGTACAGGTTGTATCTGCCTGAACTCGAAATTCCAAAATCGTTGTAGAATCGTATACATGGATTGCTGTTTCAAAGATATTAGCTGATGCGTAATAAGACGGCATAAAACCAAACAACATGCGCACGGATAAATGATAGTGAATAACCACAAGAAACTGTGGAAAACTGACTATCTGTGGCCGCCAAAAGGCGCTTCTACCCGATCAGAAGGATTACCTTTGCGCTTTCTTTTATAAAAACGAAAGACACAAAACATGGATGAATACGGATTGAAAGCGGAAGGTGCAACTGTTGCCGACCTAGGCTTGAAAAACGTAGCTGCGGCTTACTGGAATCTTACTCCTGCGGAGCTTGTAGAGGAAACAATTATTAATGGCCAAGGTGCTTTAACCGATAACGGTGCACTTGCTGTTGACACTGGAGAATTTACTGGAAGATCGCCAAAAGACCGCTTTGTGGTTTGCGATGAAAACACGGAAAATTCTGTTTGGTGGGGAGACATTAACATCAAGTTTGACGCTGATAAATTTGACCAGCTTCATTCAAAAATGGTGGCTTACTTGCAGAACAAAGAGGTGTATGTAAAAGATGCATACGCTTGCGCAGACGAAAACCACAGATTGAACATTAGAGTTGCAACAGAATTCCCTTGGTCTAATCTGTTTGCAGATAACATGTTCTTAAATCCAACTAAGGAGGAAATTGAAACCTTTACTCCAGATTGGAGAATCGTTTGTGCTCCAGGTTTCTATGCAGACCCAGAAGTTGATGGAACTCGTCAGCACAATTTTGCCGTTTTGAATTTCACTAAGAAGATGATTCTTATTGGTGGAACTGCTTACACTGGGGAAATTAAAAAAGGAATTTTCTCTGTATTGAATTACGTTCTTCCGCATGAGAAGAATGTACTTTCTATGCACTGTTCTGCAAACGTTGGAAAAGATGGCGATACCGCCATTTTCTTCGGCCTTTCTGGTACTGGAAAAACGACTCTTTCTGCTGACCCAGCAAGAAAACTGATTGGTGATGATGAGCACGGTTGGGATGGCGATACTGTCTTCAACTTTGAAGGTGGTTGCTACGCGAAGTGTATTGACCTTACGCAAGAAAAAGAGCCTCAAATTTGGGACGCAATTAAGTTTGGTTCTATTGTAGAAAACACAAACTTCTACCCAGGAACAAGCACGGTTGATTTCGAAAATGTAGAGAAAACCGAAAACACGAGAGTTTCTTATCCTATTCATCACATCGATAATATTGTTGATGCTGGATACGGCAAAAACCCAAAGAATATTTTCTTCCTAACCTGCGATGCTTACGGAGTTTTACCTCCAATATCTAAGCTTACTGCTGGTCAGGCGATGTACCATTTCATTTCTGGATATACTGCTAAAGTTGCTGGAACTGAAGTTGGAGTTACCGAACCACAGGAAACATTTAGCGCTTGTTTTGGAGCGGCTTTCTTGCCACTTCATCCAACAAAATATGCTGAGCTTCTTGGAGAGAAAATGAAGGAGCATAGCGTTAACGTTTGGTTGATTAACACTGGCTGGAGCGGTGGCGCTTACGGAGTTGGAAACCGAATGAAGTTGGGCTACACAAGAGCAATGATTACTGCGGCTATGAACGGAGAATTGGATAACGTTTCTTTCGAGAATCATCCAGTATTCGGATTGGCCGTTCCGCAGACTTGCCCTGAAGTGCCAAATGAACTTCTAAACCCTAAAGACACGTGGGCAGACAAAAACGCTTACGACACTACTGCCGAGAAATTGGCTAAGTCTTTCGTTAAGAATTTTGAGAAATATGCTGATAACGCGAACGCTGAAATTATGGCGGCCGCACCAAATGCTACGGCTACAGCGTAATTAGCTTTGATATGATTTTGAAAACCCTTCTCGGAAACGGGAAGGGTTTTTTATTTTACACCGATGCATCTTTTCTACCAACCTGAACTTCAAAATGGCTTGCTTGAATTAAGCGAGGAAGAAACTCGTCATGCAGTTCGGGTTTTACGCCTGAATGTTGGTGATAAGATTGAGGTTTCTGATGGAAAAGGCGTTCGAGCAAAAGCGGAGATTACTGAATTATCCAAGCGTAGCTGTTCATTTCAAATTCTAGAACAGACTAAAGAAGTTGAGCCTATTCTACCTAAAGTAGCAATTGCACCAACCAAAAGCATTGACCGTTTTGAATGGTTTCTGGAAAAAGCCGTTGAGTTAGGAGTTTCAGAAATCTTTCCAATTCTTTGTTCTAATTCTGAAAGAAGAATTATCAAACAAGAAAGAAGCGAGAAAGTGTTACTGGCCGCAATGAAGCAAAGCCAACGTAATTGGTTGCCAAAACTGCATGAGCTTACCTCCTACCCTAATTTTATCGCACAAGCAAACGAACCTTTGTTGATTGCCCATTGTCGTGATGCAGAGAAAGTTTCTTTAACGAACAAGTTGGAAACCAATTCTTGGATTATGATTGGCCCAGAAGGAGATTTTACGTTAGAAGAAATTGAATTAGCGTTAAATATAGGCGCAACTGAAATAGACTTAGGCAAAAGTCGTTTACGAACGGAAACTGCAGGAATATTTGCACTTTCGGTGATGAATTATTTGAAAAAATGAATTGTAATATGCGAATATGCGAAGGTGCAAATGACGTCATTGCGAGGAACGAAGCAACTAAGCGTAGCGTTCTCATTGCCCCGGCAATAATCTCGTTCAATAAGCTAAGAGATTGCTTCACTCGTACCTCGTTCGCAATGACGATTGTTCTGGTATTTGCATTTTCAGCTTCTGCTCAGAATTACAAATTGGGAGTTCTGAAATACAATGGTGGTGGCGATTGGTATGCTAACCTTACGACTTCTGTTCCCAACCTGATTTCGTTTTGCAATAAGGAACTGAAAGCTGGAATTGATGCAGAACAAGAAGTAGTTGAAGTTGGCTCGAAAGAGCTTTTCAAATTTCCTTTCATTCATATGACAGGTCATGGGAATGTAATTTTCTCCGACCAAGAAGCACAGAATTTGAGAAAGTATCTGCTCTCTGGTGGTTTCCTTCATATCGATGACAACTACGGAATGGATCAATTCGTAAGAAGTGAAATCAAGAAGGTGTTTCCTGAATATGAATTAGCCGAATTGCCTTTTTCGCATCCAGTTTATCATCAGAAATACAAATTCCCGAAAGGTTTACCGAAAATTCATGAACACGATGAAGGTCGCCCGCAAGGTTTAGGCATCATTCACAACGGCAGACTAATCCTTTACTATTCGGTTGAATGCGATTTAGGTGACGGTTGGGAAAGTCCTGAAGTACATGGAGATTCTAATGCCGCGCGAGAAAAGGCACTTCAAATGGGTGCCAATCTTGTTCAGTATGTTTTGATGGGCAACGACCCAGATAGTTTCTGATTAGAGCTTAGGAAGCTCAACCTTTTTCAAGAACTCCTTTGTGTTTACCATGTGCGGATGCATTTGCTCATCCTCCTCCAAGAATGGAACAATCTCTCGGTACTTAGCCATGAATTCTTCGATAATTGGTGAACTCTTAGCTGGTCTTCGGAATTCTAAGGCCTGTGCCGCAGTGAATAGTTCAATGGCTAGAACTTGGTAAACATTTTCAACAACCTCGTACAATTTAGTTGCGGCATTAGCCCCCATACTTACGTGATCCTCCTGTCCATTTGAACTGACAATACTATCTACTGATGCTGGAGTGCACAATTGCTTATTCTGACTTACAATACTCGCAGAGGTGTATTGTGGAATCATAAATCCTGAATGTAAACCTGGCTTTTTCACCAAATAAACTGGAAGGCCGTTCTTTCCCATGATGAGCTGGAATGTTCTTCTCTCAGAAATATTCGCCAATTCGGCTAAACCAATGGCCAAATAATCAAAAGAAAGTGCCAATGGTTGACCATGGAAATTTCCAGCCGAAATCACTTTATCCTCATCTGGGAATACAAGAGGATTATCCGAAACCGAGTTCAATTCACGCTCAACCATTTCCTTCACATGGTTTATGGCATCAATGCTTGCACCATGAACCTGAGGGATGCATCTAAATGAATACGGATCTTGGGTTTGCTCTTTTTGAGTATTAGCTAAATCGCTCCCCTCAAGTATTTCGCGCATTCTTTTTGCCGATGCAATCTGTCCAGGGTGAGGACGAACTTGATGAACCAACGCATCAAATGGCGAGGTCAAACCACCGTAGGCATCTAAGGCAATTGCACCAACTAAATCGGCAATAACCGAAAGCCGTTCAGCATGATGAACACCGAAAGCTCCGTACGCTGACATGAACTGAGTTCCATTCAACAACGCCAATCCTTCTTTCATCTTTAACTGAAGAGGACTCCATCCGTTTTCGGATAAAACATCTTTTGCAGATTTGCTTTTTCCGTTGACGATTACTTCACCTTCTCCAATCAGAGGAAGACACAAATGCGCTAAAGGCGACAGGTCTCCACTTGCACCAAGCGATCCTTGAGTATAAACTACAGGAAGAATATCGTT